>JABCNZ020000015.1 GCA_013333845.2 Candidatus Saccharimonadota bacterium | reverse complement strand
GCATTTTCAACAGGCTCGTCGCGGTTTCGTGGACCGGGTAGTCCCCAGGTGGTATAGAAATCGCCAGTTGTATCAAGCGTTTTGCCGTCGCGCCGTTGTAAAATACCAGTTGCAATACCGCATTTTGGCTGGCTTGACAGTTCGTCGACGAGTGCTTGGCACCATTTTTTGTCAGCAATAGCATCAGGATTGAGCACGCCAATATATTTAAAACCTTGTTCGCGTGCATGAACCAGTCCGGTATTAATACCGCCGGCGAATCCCAGATTCTTATCGTTAGTGATAATTGTACAATCTACGGATGGATGTTCTGTCTGATACTGTTCGAAACGCGTGACAGAGTCGTCGTGAGAATGATTATCGACGATTATGATAGCCGGTTTGAGTGTCTGTCGGGCCAGCGAGCTAATGCATTCGAGCGCATCGTCGGCGCTGTTCCAGTTGAGGACGATGATAGCGAGATTGTTTTTTGTCATAGATATATTATATAATGGTACACGAAACTATGAAACTATCGAATGTATTCAAAAGAGAAAATCGGATTCTTTTGCACGAGCTTGTAGTGACGGACTTCAAGCTGCGTTACCAAGGTTCAATTCTTGGATATTTATGGTCTGTTATTAAACCAATCTTTTTGTTTGCGATTCTATACGTCGTTTTTGGTATTTTTATGCGCGGCAACCAAGGCGTTGATCATTATCCAGTATATTTACTACTTGGCATTGTGCTCTGGTCGTTCTTCTCGGAGGCGACATCCCAGGGATTACAATCAATTGTGGCCCGCGGCGATCTGATACGAAAAATTAACTTTCCGAAGTATATTATTATTATTTCTGGTACGATCTCAGCGCTTATCAATCTTGCTATTAATCTGGTAGTGGTGGCGATATTTATGATTATAAACGGCGTGATGTTTTCTTGGTCGGCACTTATGATTATCCCACTGGTTATTGAGCTGTATGTTTTTGCGCTTGGCATAGCCTCATTGTTATCGGCTATGAACGTGAAATACCGCGATGTTGGTTATTTGTGGGAGATTTTTTTGCAAGCAGCTTTTTATGCAACGCCAATTCTTTATGCTTTGCAGATGGTGGCGAGTATTAAGCCTAGTATTGCTCAACTTATCCTTCTCAATCCAGCCGCTCAAATTATCCAAGATGCCCGTTATTTCGTTGTGACCGATAATGCGTTAACATTATTTACGATATCGCAGTGGTGGAAAGAATTAATACCTTTGTTTGTTGTTTTGCTTGTATTGTTTGTCGGAGTATTTTATTTCAAGAAGAGCTCGAAAAATTTTGCAGAGGAAATTTAGCATGAATAAGAAAGTAGCAATCCGCGTTGATAATTTGGTTAAAACTTTTAAAATTCCAACCGAGGCAAGCAACGGCATTAAACAAAAACTCATAAATGTTCTCAAAGGCAAAAAAGGCTACCGCGAGTTTACGCCGCTAAAAGGCATATCTTTTGAGATAGAAAAAGGTGAATTCTTCGGTATCGTAGGCCGCAACGGTTCAGGTAAAAGTACGTTGCTCAAAACTATTGCTGGCATTTATCAGCCTAATCAAGGTTCGGTTGAAGTAAACGGCCGATTGGTGCCGTTTATTGAGCTAGGTGTAGGCTTTAATCACGAGCTGACAGGGCGTGAGAATATTTATCTAAACGGCGCATTGCTTGGGTTTAGCAATCAAGAGGTTGATGCAATGTACGATGAGATTGTAGCCTTTGCCGAGCTTGAAGATTTTATGGAAGAGAAGTTAAAAAACTATTCAAGCGGCATGCAAGTTCGTTTGGCTTTCTCGATTGCAATCCGTGCAAAGAGCGATATATTGTTGCTAGATGAAGTTTTGGCGGTCGGTGATGAGGCTTTTCAGCGTAAATGCGAAAATTATTTTAGACAGCTGCGAAAACAAAAAAAGACAGTAATTTTAGTAACGCACAGCATGGGAAACGTTCGCAAGTATTGCAGTAGAGCAATGCTTATACGAGATGGCAAGATAGTTTCGTGCGGTAATCCTGACGATGTGGCGAATGAATACAGTATCGAGAATCTTTATAAAAAAGATAAAAATACCTCGGCTGTAGATGAGGCTGAGAGCAATAAAAAGAGTCGAATTGCTAACCTCGCGATCAAATTAACTCCAGCAGAGATAATTAGCCAGACAGACTATCTAGACATAAACGTGAAATACGATGTTCTTGACGGTACGCCAACGCACACAAACATATCACTTCAAGACATTAACAGGAATGCTCCTATACTAGCGTCGCAGTCAAAACTCACGAAGGATAAAAAGGTTTCTGTAAAGCTTAGAGTAAAGCTAGCTGAACTCAACGATACTGACATACGAATATCGGTAACTGTGCGAGATAAAGATTCTAATGTTATTCATTTTTTACCAGACGAAAAGTCTCCAATAATACTTCTTAGGAGAACTGATTATTCTAATAAAGCAAAAAGACGTACCTGGGCAACGTTATTTGATCGAGGAGAGTGGCTATGACAGTAACAGCAATCTTAACAGCTGGCGGTGTGGGCAGTCGCATGCAAAAAGATGTGCCGAAGCAATTTATCACCGTGAACGATATTCCAATTATTATTTATACGTTACAGCAATTCCAAAAAAGTGAATATGTGGATAAAATAGTCATTGCTTGTCTAAAAGAATGGCAGCCTATACTGCGAGCTTATAGCAAGGAGTTTAATATTTCTAAGCTTCAAACTATCGTCGAAGGTGGAGAGACGGGAATAGATTCTATTCATAATGCATTCAATGGATTAAGCGACAATATCGATAACGACATAGTGATAATACACGACGGCAACCGTCCGCTAGTTGATGAACAAATAATTAAAAATAATGTAGAGACGGTAAAAAAATATAATTGTGCTACTACAACATACATTGATGTACATGATGGTGTTGTAAGAGTTGATCCAAATCTAAATATTCAAAAAAGCGATTTGCGGCGCGAAGATATTAAATCGACGCAAACTCCGCATGGCTTTAATTACAAAAACCTTAAAGAAATTTTTAGCAAGATAACTGATTCGTCGTGGTATATATCGTTAGCCGACGCTGCTCTCAATTTAGGGTACGACGTAAAACTTGTTAAAGGCTCGGAGTTAAATTTCAAAATTACCACACCGAATGATTTAACATTGTTTGAGTCTATAGTAAATATAAGGCAGGGTAATGTTTAGTGAATCGGGCTTATATAAAGAAGATATAAATTATATTGCCGCTTACGATATTAACTGGGATAAAGTCCGTAATTCCACCATACTAATTACTGGTGCTACTGGTCTCATTGGAACAGTTTTGGTGGATTCTTTAATGTATAGAAATAAACTATATTCGACCAACGTGAGGGTTGTTGTAATGTCTAGGAGTCTCGAGAATGCTCAAAATCATTTCAAATCTTACATTGACGAGGATTTATTTGCAATCGTTGAGTGCGACATTACAAAAAGCTTTTTTGTCAACGAAAAAGTTGATTATATTGTACATTTAGCCAGCAACACTCATCCTGCTTTATATGCAAATCGTCCTATCGAAACCATTGACACGATTGTTCTAGGAACAAAAAACATTCTTGAGTTCGCTGCGGAACATAACGTAAAACGAGTCGTTAATACCTCATCGGTTGAAGTATACGGCGAAAACCGCGGTGATATCAATAGGTTTACAGAGGAATATAACGGCTATATAAATTGCAACACGCTTCGAGCTGGCTATCCGGAAGGAAAACGCTTAGCGGAGTCTATGTGTCAAGCGTACATTAATGAAAAAGGTATTGATGTGGTTTCAGTTCGCTTGGGGCGTATATATGGCGCTCCTGTACGAAAAACGGATACAAAATCGACAACTCAGTTTATAAATAACGCAGTCAATAACGAGGATATTATTTTAAAGTCAAAAGGTCTACAAAAATTCTCGTATGCCTATGTTGCTGATACTGTGACTGCATATCTGCAACTTCTCGTGAATGGACAGAATGGCGAGGCTTATAATGTAGCGCACGATGAAATAAAGACCTTTGTGGAAGTTGCTAATATTTTAGCTAATATTAATGGTAAACAAGTAAAATTTGAATATCCAGATAGCACAATACAAAAAGGCGGATCATCGGTTCAGTCTGCTCTATTGGATAGTAAAAAAATATGTCAGCTTGGCTGGAAAGCGAAATATGATCTTAAAAGCGGTCTAGTGCGGACAGTTGCTATACTTAGGAGCAAAAATGGCTAAACGCAAAAGAGACCTTTTATTTTTTATTGAAAATGAAGTGCAGTTTGAATCATTGCGACCGCTTCTTGTCTATATTAAAAAAAATAAATTAGCAAGTTTTGATATTCTTATTCCTAGCGGAGGATCTTCGGAAGCGGTTAATTTAAAAGATATTTATGAAGGCGGCGCAAAGATAGCTAAGGATAATAATTTTGAAGTCATAAGATGCACTGACGGAATTATTGCTCCTGGACTAGTGAAAAATACAAAATACCAGGTTCTTTTAGCTGCCTATATGTATGACTGGTACTACCAAAACTTAGATATCAAATATCGTATAATGTTTCCTTATGCATCGTATTATTTCAACAAACCAAATTGGACAATTAAACAGTTTATAGATCAGGATTATCTAGCTGATGCTTTGTTGTCGCATGCAATCGGTACAAAACCAGTAACTGATATTTTTACTAGGACATATATAGTTCCATCATTAAAACTAATGGATTATAAACCGAAGAAAAAAATATCCAAAAAACCAGTATTATTCTTTGCTCCGAGCTATAACGAGATAGATTTTGCAAAAAAGTTTTTGAGCGAAATAGCTAACATTAGGAAAAAATATACAGTTATTATGCGAGGTCATCATAGGGTGGTACATTCAGACAATAACTATATTTCTGCGCAATTATATGATCAAGCTGATGAAGTGTATGACATGAGCGAGTTTTCTATCACAGATGCGCTCGGAGCAGCTGATGTTGTTCTGTCTGATAATTCTGCAGTTATTTTTGATGCGATATATTGCGGCGTGCCAGTTGCGTTGTTTTGCGAAGATCCCGATTCGATGAGTTATAGGGATATACATACCACCCAGACAAAGCTAGTTTCTAGCGGCGATATATTATGGACTAACACCCCAGATAAAATTATAGAGATAGTAGACGCGACGCTTGACAAAAGTATGCTCGCCAGACAAGAAGTGATGCGCCAAAAACTCTTTCCAATTGAGCGCCAAGAACCAGTGCAGCAATGGCTAGACGTGCTAAATATGTATATTCATGATAAATTACCTGAAGAATATTATTTTGCCAAGAAATACTGGATTGAACGATTTGGCAAGCAAGCAGTGGAGCTTCATATGGCTCGCCACAAACTTGGAGAAGTTAATAATTTGATAAACCAGCTAAATACTAATATTGAATTAGAAAAGAATCCAGGTGTTAAAATTGCGACAAAGAGGTTATATGAAGCTTGGTTGCGTAAGTTTAGAAAGGCTAAAGATGACGCACGTCAATAATAACAGTTTACCTAAGGTATTACTGGCAATAACTTGTTATAATTACGAGCAATTTGTAGGAGAAGCAATTGAAAGCGCGCTTAATCAGACGTACAAGAATCTAGACGTAGTAGTTATAAACGATGGTTCAACGGATGGCTCTTTGGATGTTATTAGGAATTATCAGGACAAAGTTAAGATAATTAATCGTGAGAATAAAGGAATTGTTTTTACTCGCAATGAGGCTATTTCCTTGGCTGTTGGCAATAGTCAATATTTATGTTTTTTAGACGCAGATGACTATTTTGATAGCAATTATATCAGCGATATGGTACAAATCGCAGAGCGGACTAATGCCGACGTCGTTTATCCAAATTGGCATATATTTGGTGATAAGGACGAAAAAATTAAATTCTCTGATTTTGATGTACAAAAACTCATAAAGCACGAAATACACTGTACAGCTGAATCTTTAATTAGAGTTAAGGCTATTGGGCAGAATAGGTTTGAAAATGAAGTAGTTGCCGAAGATTGGGATTTCTTTCTAGGCTTAGCATTTAAAGGTAAAAAATTTGTTTTAGCTAAAAAATGTTTTATTAACTATCGAGTTCGCCAGAATACGCGAGGTTCGTCGCGAGATTATTGGGATGATATGAGATATTTTTACCAGATTTTACAAAAATGGCATAAAAAATACCCAGAAAGAGTTGATCCAATAGATTTGCCGTTAGCAATCGGCCGCAGGCGTGATGAATTTATTACTGAACAGGGAAAAATTATCGACAATTTGCAAGACAAGCTGAAAGCATCAGGTGACAAAATCGAAGCATTAAACAAAGAAATATCTTTACAGCGCAAGTCTATTCTCGAGCTAAATACCGCTATAAGTGATATCCAACAATCTAAAGCATATCGATTTGCTACTAAGCTGGCGGCCATTAAAAACCGACTAAAGGCTAATTAATCAGCTGATCGTAATAGTTCGCTTTTTTGAATTTTTGGGCCATCTCAAACGATGAGTCGGACATCTTTTTTAGGTCAGCATTGCTCTGATTATTATTGACGATTTTCTCGAGGATTTTGGTGAACTCATTGATATTGTTGGTATTTACTAGGTAGCCATTTTTGCCATCAACAATTTGTTCGTGATATCCAGAGGCTTTATTACGTATTAGTATATGTCCCATCAGCATACCCTCGGCGACAAATAGACCAAATGTTTCGTTTAGTGAGCTGCAGATAGTTGCATTGCATTTGTTGGTAAATTCCATAGCTTCGTCTTTTGGCTTTGTCTCATAAAATGTAACCTTATTGCCAAGTAAGCCTTTGCCAATCGAGCGAATCTGTGATGATATGTAATCGTCCTTGCCGACAGCTAGAAGTGTAAGCGAGAAATCACGATATTGGCTAGGATTTTTGGATATATATTCTGCTTGAAGTTTAGCGAGCGCTGATATCGCTAATAATTGGCCTTTTCTGCCGTCTGTTGATGTTCCAGATAGCATAAAACGTATTGTATTGAAGTCGCTAGCTTTGCGCTTTGATTCATATGCTTCTGGAACTTCTACGCGCAGGATAATTACTTCAATTTTGTCAGTTGAGAAATAATCATTATACTCTTCGGCTGTTTGACGAGACGGGACAAATATCTTTAATTTGTCAGACTTAACAAGGTTTTCTATACGGTTAATGAGTCCTTTGTCTTCACCAAAGCGTAGCTCAGGCTTATCTTCATGAATAAACCAAGTAGCTTCGTTTAGTTGATCTGTCTCGAGCATCCACAGGATACAATCGCGGTAGTTTGGATAAATTGCAACCGTATTAAGTAGTACGAAATCGTCTTTTTTGATGCCGAGTTGGGCACGAATAAGCCTGCCACCAATTCCCAAGACGGCTTTATCGAGAGAAATACCAAGTTTGCGCATGCGGTTAATTAGAGGTTTTTCTCCGCCAGGATAAATAAGACTAATGTTTTTAGCAGGCACTTTTTCGGTAAAATCTTTAATTGCATCAAGTAGTACTAACGGAGCACCAGTATAGTCTATTGGATGCGAGAAGAAGAAATACCTCTTACCCTTGACGGTAGATTTGGCTCGCTTCATACGATTGGCGATAGTTGAATAGGCAACAGCAGCAGAACGCTTTACGCCTTTTCGTCTGATTATCCCTGCGATCTTTCGCGGAGCCCTAGATAGGTTTTTAATGCGGCTAGGAGGAGTTTGAGGTGTTTCGGCTTGCAAACGATTATCAAGCTTAAATTTTTTTTCTGCTAGATATGGTTTGTAATCTGAATCAATGGCAATCGAGATAGGTTTTACTACTCTGTTCCAATAGTAAAGCTTCTTTTGATTAGCCACAGCACTTTTGAGTTTCTTGGTATGTTTCTTATCTGTGATTAACACTCGTAGGTCATTATAAAGAGTCTTTTCGGAAGTGTCGGCCAGTTTAATAGCTGCGTTTGCGCCAATGAGGCTATCTGACAACGGGTCGCCCCCGTTGGTAATCATTGGTATTTCGCCCCAGACGAAGTCCATTACGCGGGTACGCCACGAGTAGGTATTTTCTTCGCCAGGGCTATTGATACTAATAACAATGTCGGCATGCTGGTACCAATTAATACGATCATTATAATCAACCCAGTCTACAAAGAACACAGACTTGTTGAGTAATTTGTTGTCTTCAATAAATTTGTAGGTTTCGTCGTATTGGCGCTGAAAGTCAGGGTTTTGGTTGTACGGGTTTTTGCCGCCAACAATAACAAATTTAAAATTATTAAACTCTTTTGACAACCGTTTAACTGTTGCTAGTAATGGCTTAATGTTAAACCAAGGATATAATCCGCCAAACCAGAGCAAAGTAAAATCATTCTTTCTGATACCTAATTCGGCATAAGGATTGTGCGGATTATCGATTGCGAGAGACTCTTCGACGCCAAATGGCACGACTAGCACGCGGTTAGTTTTGTATGAGTATGGGTTGAGGATGCCAAGTGCGCCCAGTGCTCCTGTGTACATATGTTTTTGCGGCTCGTTAGCACACAAGAAATAATCACCACGCATCAATGCCTTATTCCAGTGCGTTAAGTCGACTGAATAGTTGCGATATTCGGTTGGCATATCCTTGGCGTTACGAGCTGAAACTTCAACGTAAATTGGCACGTAACAGTCCAGAATAAGCATAACATGGTCGGAAATGTGGTCGACTACGTATGACATAGGGCCGCCCATTGAGTAATTGATGATGACTGCATCAAACGTATTAATTAGATTGGCAAACTCTTCATTTTCTTGCCAGTTGATAAGAGTTATGTCATCTTGAGATGAAGTGTCGAGCGGAAAACTTTGGTTGACGGCTACGGTGACGTCATATCCGTTTTGCTGTAAACCCTGCGCTAACCCCCAGCAGCGCATACCGCCGCCTTCGATTTTTTGATATTGTGGCGTTGGCACGGGGCCATAGGATATAACTAAACAAGATTTACTTTGACTCATACTAATCTAAATATAACATTTTATATTGCTAGTTGCCACAGTTAGCAATAATTATGCTATAGAAGTAGGGATAGTTATATAATATCCAGCAAAAGCTGTGGCAAGTCCGGCAATATAAATAGTGATTAATAAGATGACTATAAAAACTTTTAGTCGTTTTTGATTTCGCAGCGTTCCGGGCGGCGAAGGTCATTGATATAAGCGGCATAATTGGTATAAAATAACGTGCTTGCAGGCCTGCAATAACAAGCTGAGCGATAGTTTGCCCAATAAATATATAGAGAAAGCGATATGGCGGTATAGACAGCTTATAATTACTGCTAGCAAAACAAGCCAGCGGCGAGTGGTTTTATCGCTATTGAATACAGTAGTATCCTTTGACGGCCCAATGAACGCTGATAATATAATGGCAGTTAGTCCGATAGCGAACCAGAATCATTAAAAACGATAAAGGACTATGTAGTATAAGAAATTTATTTACAGATGAATCTCTGTTAGGTAAAATTTGTATATCGCGAACAAGATATAGCCAAATTGCTAAAATACCAGGTAAGTAGGCGATAGGAGAACAAACCGCAGAAGTATTGAAATGTATGTACCGGGTACTACTTAAGGAAATAGAAGCTAAAGACGTATTGCTATAAGTAATACTTGGCCACTTATAACTAACATTTTGTTTAACCTTTCTCGTCAGTAAATTTATCTGTACGAATATTTAAGGTGCTTAATTGCCACATTCTATACATATGTGCTGGTTCATCAGGGTTTTGTCCTAGTGGTGTAATGACAACAAAAAGTAGGCCGCCAACACAGAATGCTGTTATAAACAACTGATAAAGAGATAGATTTTAGTCTGGATTTTACAAGCTTTGAAAAAGAATTCATAATTAGTTTTCTATTAACTACATAATTCTTCGCTTGCTACTATTGAGTAAATAGCCACCGTTGTGCGCTTGACGAATTTCTGTAGTAAAGTTGAACGCTTGTGCCATTAGTGCTGATTATACCATTAGTAACGTCAAGTGACAACTTAACCGAGCAAGCCGACTGAATATTATAAACATTATTAGCACCGACAATTGACCAGCGCTGCGCGCATGATTTATTACCAGTGTATATCTGGATTGCTGTACCTGTCGCGATTCTACCATTTTTAACATCTAAATACTTGCCGCTCGCTGGGTTATAAATAGTGTAAAATCCGTCTAGTTGGCGTGTTATTTGCCATCTCTGCGCTGGGCTGTTGTTTTTATTCCAGATTTGCAGCTTCGTACCATTGGATAAATTGCCATTGGTGATATCTAGCGCTTTGCTACTAGGAGTAACTAGAGAATAAGTTCCGTTTTGCGGTGCACTACCTACAGCCTCTGTAAAGTTCCATAGCTGAGCGCCTGAGTTGTTGGCGGTGTAGAGCTGTATTCTAGTACCAGGAGTCGATACTAAACCACCGCGGATATCCAGAGCCTTGCCGGAGCAGGCAGATAGAATAGACAGATTAGAGCCGATGCGTTGAATTGCCCATTTTTGAGCGCAACTATTAGTGCTACTGAAGATTTGTATATCAGCACCTGAGTCTCTACTGGCATTAAGTACATCTAAATACTTACCGCTCGCTGGGTTGTAGATAGTATATAATCCGTCTGGCTGGCGGGTTACCTGCCATTGTTGAGCTGGGCTGTTGTTTTTATTCCAGACTTGAAGACGTGCACCGTTAGATAAGTTAGCATTGGTTATATCAAGGGCAAGATTACTAGCGGTAGATGATATAGTATAAACACCGTTTGTTACTTGTTGAGATTCGTGCGAAGTTATATTCCATTTCTGAGCTGAAGTGCCGTTATATCGCCAAGTTTGCAGTCTAGCTCCGTTAGCGGTACTACCTCCAGCCACATCAGCAGCCAAACTAGAGCATTTATTAAGCAGAGACACGCCTGAATTATCAGATACAATAGACCAACGCTGCGCACAAGTTGAGTTGCTAGCGTATGTTTGCAGTTTTGTGCCGGTATTAGCACTGCCTCCAGTAACATCGAGAGCCTTACCAGAGTTAACGTTGGTTAATGAATAGTATCCGTCTGATTCTTGTTTAACTATCCAACGCTGCGCTGAGGTATTATTGTTAGTATATATACCGACGCTCGCTCCATTAGCTACGCTAGCAGACAAAACATCCATGCTTTTGCTAGAGGCTTGTCCCGATAGAGTATAAACACCGTTAGGCAGATAAACAGTAGGCGGTATAGTGACGGTGTCAAACCAGCTAGTAAAGTACAGATAAAAATTACGATTACCGTACGCTCCGCAAGGCGCCATTCCCCATCCAGCGTTGAGTGCGCCTTGATTCGGTTGATAAGGAGTGTAATTATATAAAGCTTTTGTAGCTCGATTCTCTATGTTTACGATACTACCGCCACAGGCAGCGTTGGGGTTGTATTGGATGTAATTATTGCCGAGGTTGTAGGGAGTATACCAGGTAGGCGAGTCATTCATAATGGCGCGGAACATCTTTGCTGCCCAGTTTATTTGATTTGTTAGACCGTAGTATTGAGAATCGCACGCAGCAGTATCGGGACAGCCGTACCCGGTCGCTGAACGGTACTGAATGTTAGATGGCCACGTATCAGTTACTAGCGATTGTTCTTTTTGAAGCAAAACTAAAATTACCTGAGGGTTAATGGAGTAAGTTTGAGCAGCATCGTAGATGATTTGTGCTGCCGATCTGCCGTTTTCGACATAATCTTTAAGACAGATAAAACTGTTCTGATTATATCGTTTGCGGCCCCACTCCTCGCCAGCTGTATTGCAAACGGGCACTTTGCTGTTTAGGAAGCTCTGGATTTCATTTACGGTCATCGTGCTTTTATTGGTAAATACTGAGTCGGATATGATATTGCCAGCATTCCATCCGACTACTGCTGCTTTTGCGCGGAATGCTTGCATTACACAGAAAGCCAATGCCAAACTAATGACCAATAAAACTGCAGCACTTGCTATAATTTTCTTGTAACGAGGTGCAGGAGCTATAATCACTGAACGGTTACCTCCTGATGCGAAGTTGCGTTATCTGAGCCGTTAGTCACTGTGAGATTAATTTTCCATACACCAGCACCAAGTTCGCTTACAGGTATAGAAAACCCTTGGCAGGTGGAGTAGCTAGGCATGGTTTGAATGGCGGCTTTTTTGCTGATTGATGTCGATTTGTTGGTTATCGACAGCGTACAAGTACCAGAACTCCATAGTTGATGTATGGTAACGTTCACTCTTACGTTTGAACCGTTTTGGATTGCCGAGAAAGAAACTTTACCGGTACTTGAGGTGGAGGCGCTTGTGCTTACAGAGCCGTCTTGGTCGGAATATTGAGGGGTTTCTTTGGTTTTGCTGTTGGCATTATCAGAAGACGGTTTATCGGCAGTTTTGGTATTATTTACATCTTTGCTAGGGGTTTGTTTTGCTGGAGTTTTGTTAGGAGTATCGCTGGAAGAGTAGTTAGGAGTGTCGTTGCTTGTTTTATTAAATTGATAGTAGGCAAAAGCGCTGCCGCTAGCTAAAACCACCAATAATGCAGATATTATGATGATATTGCGAGTTTTTTTTGACATTTGTTTTTTCTTCATGGCTGTATAGTTGTAAAAAGGTTATAATTATATAAACACTATAACCTTTTTGTATAATTATAGCAAGAGACGGAAGTCCCAAAATCAAGATTTATTTTGATTCGTGGTATTCTTTTTCGACATTAACATTCCAAACGTTAAATTTGTCTTTGCGGCCTTCTATGATATTTTTGACTGCTTCGATAGCTGTTAACATTGAATGGTCTTGATTGTTATATCGATGTTGTCCGTTGCGACCGATTAAAAATAAGTTATCAAAACTATCGCTAAACTTGCGAACCTTATCAAACTCGTTGTAGGTGCCAAAATAAGCTGGATAAGTCTTTTTCAGTTTGATAACTGTGGTATCAAGGACGTCCTTCGGGTTAAGAATATCAATTTTTTCTAATTCGTTGACGCCAAACTCGGCCATTTTCTTATCGCTAAGCTTCCAAATATCATCTTTTTCGCTAACTACATACTCCATGCCAACCCAAATATTTTTATCATTTTTGACTAAGTACGGGCTCCAATTGTTAAAAATTTGCAAGCGACATACCTTGACGTCTGGCTCCTGAATGTAGATCCAGTTATCTGGGACAATATTACCCTTGGTTTTGCGATTAGTTTGATTCTTAATTTTTAGTTTTTTAGCTAGAATGCCAACAGTAATGAAATCGCGGAACGGTAGTCCAGCGGCAACTTCTTGGACTTTTTTCGGTACTTCTACTCCATCGAAAGCAGCAATTAACTCATTGACAGGCATAGTCGAAAAGAAGTAATCGCCAGTTATTTTAGTTGTCTGTTTGGTTTTATAGTTATAAATATCGACCGCGATGATTTTGTCTTTTTTGGCATGGATTTTGGTGATAACTTGATTTTTATGAACTTCGCCGCCTTTTTCTTCAACTTTTTTAGCAACCGTTTCCCACATATGACCAGGACCAAGTTTTGGATAGAGGAACGATTCAATCAAGCTAGTCTCAACATTTTTCTGGCTGATATCAGCTTTCTTTTTCGGTTTAATAGCATTGAGTAAAACCTTAGAGACTGACAGACCTTTTACGCGCTGGGCACCCCAGCTAGAATCAATTTCGCTTGGCGGGACGCCCCAGAGTTTTTCAGTGTAGCTGGCGAAGAAAGTATTATATAGTTCGCGGCCAAAACGATTGACATAAAAACCCTCTAAGTTTGATTCGTCGACTTTATGGAATTTGGTAGCCAGGTAGCCGAGTCCAATCTTAACAATTTTTTTAGCGCCTAGATTTTGAACAGTATCCTTGCTGAGGCTAATAGGATAATTGTAGAATTTTCGACCATAATAGATACGGCTTAGACGGCTACGCACCAGCATAACGTCGTCAGTTTTGTCCGGGTCGGGACCGCTGCCGCCTTGCAGAACGCCTCCTTGTCCGCGATATCTCATGATAAAGGTTTTAGAAGCTGGCGTATCTTCAATCGGTAGAATATCGTTCCACCACTTCATGACGGTATCGGATTTCGAGAAGAAACGGTGTCCGCCGATATCAATGCGATTACCTTTGTAGTTGACGGTTTTTGAAATACCGCCGATATCGTTTGATGCCTCAAAAACGATTGGTTTAATCTTGGTTTTTGTTGCTAACTCGTATGCGGCCGTCAAACCAGCTGGTCCCGCTCCGATAATGATTGCCGTTTGCTTCCTAGTTTGTGTCATATTTCTCCTTAGTGACTAATTAAACAACATTCTTTTTCTTGCTCCAAAGTTCCAGAAGTATACTAAAATAGTAGCAATGGCTTTGGACAAAACATAAAATAGGCCGAATACGTCGGTAAGTAACCACAATAATATATCAGTTAAGATTAAACCAATTACGCCAATAAGAGCAAATAGTATAAATTCTCGTTTTTTGCTTGAAAGCTTGGAGCTTTCAAATACCCATAAACTACTCAGGAAATAGTTGGTTAGCAAGCCTGCAGTAAATGATATAGTTGCAGATAGCAGATAGTGTATACCGGTATATTCTTTTAATAAGACAAGTCCGCTAAAATCGACAGCCAGCGAGATAGCCGCTACAAAACCGTAGCGGATAAATTGAATATATAGATTCTTTGTTAAACCAACAAAAACAGAACGAAATAACCTCATACCTGTGGTTATTATACTGCACTACTTATGTTGCGAAAATACCAACCTGATAAATAGGATACAAGGTGTATAATTATATACAATATGGAAAGACTAGGTAACTTATTGAAACAACACAAGATAGTGATATTTATTATATTAAGTATCATTCAGGGTTTGCTGATATTTCTGCTGTTAAAACCAGGTTTTTTTTCACCCGATAGCCAGAGTCAATATAATCAGTCTATTGGTAACCAAGAGCTAAGCGATTGGCATCCAGTGTCTATGGTGTTATTATGGCGTTTAACACAATTTTTAAGAATTTCGGTATCGGGTATTCTGCTTATGCAGGTGTGTTTTCTTGAAGTCGGTATTGGTTTGATTGCGTGGACGATCTATAAGAAGTATCGCTCTTGGCGCAGGGCATTGTTGATATTTGCTCTACCTGTTTTACCTTATGTTTTTGTTTTGATTGGTTTTGTTTGGAAAGATATTCAAATGGCAACAGCGATCTTCGCGGGTTTCGCTTTTGTATATTCTAGTACAGAAGTGCGCAAGTCGTCTGTTAAGATCGTGTTTTACTCTCTCGCAGCACTATTTTTGCTATACGCAGCGTCCGTACGAACAAATGCAATTGTAGCTATATTACCTTTTATGGCGTATGTATTTACTTTGAATGGCAAGGTAAATACTATGAAGAAGCAGATTTTGGCTGTCGGTGGAATATTTTTATTTATGGTAGCAGCGATTATGCTACCTAAATTTCTTGCTTCGGCTACTTCTGCTTTTTCGGGTAAAATCAGTAACACTATGAAATCAATCGATATAGTTAATATTCTAACCCCAAATGAGTTACAGTCATTGAATTTTACTAGTAGCAAATTGCGTAGTGAGCTTGGTGGTCTCCAGAACTGTTCTCATTTTGGAGACGGATTGCAGCTTGCCTTTTGGAAGTGTGTTGAACCATCGACATACGCAAAAGAAGGAATAATGTACAAGAATTCATCAGAGATTGATTTAATTTGGAAAGACACGCTAAAATCGCACCCTGGTAGATATATTATGTTCAAGATAGAAACATATTTAGCGTTCCTTATACCAAAAGATTTGAATAATACTGGTCTTGTAAACTTGTCAACAGTCTATGCGCCAAATAATAGCGGAGCGGATAGTTTTCGATACAAATCTATTGAGTCAATGATGTATCATACGACGGTTAATCTGTGGAGCCGTTATCTTCCATTTATATTTGCTGGATGGTTCTGGCTTATTATTTCCGCAGGTTTGGTAGTATGGTCGTTTAAAAAATATCAGCATATTTTTGTGTTGAGTTGTTCTTCGTTGCTTTATATATTGTCGTTTATACCAGCAAGTGTAACGCCAGACTTTCGATACGTCTATTGGCCAGCATTAGCCTGTACGGTAGCAATGATTCTTGCAAGTCAATTTGTTTTTTCTAAGAAAAGTTCTATAAAATATAAAAAGTCTAAAGTTATTAAACGAACCCTCGTTTAGTCGCTCGCCATAGAAAATATTATCGCCCAGTAGTCGCTGAAAAGTAGTCTTACTACTCCGCTGCTTTTGCAGCATAATCCAAAATGTAAAGTCTGCGCAAGTAGTCCTAGTCTATTCCCGGGGATAAACTAGCTGACTATCTACCCGGTAATTTATTATGTAGTTAAAGATATGTAAAAAGGTAAGAGACCTACAAGGCGAAGAAACATTTTGTGGTAATTGGATCTACAAAACGTTTGGTATAGTCATATAATAGCGAGCATAAATCGTCGCAAATCCGAAAAGTAATGAGATGATAAGAAGTGTTACGAGGGTTTGTTTTGTTTTTCGTTGTTCTTTAAGCTGACCTAGCGGTGCGATTAACAATAACGCTAGCGGCAAGAGTGGTATAAGATATCTTCCTTGAATACCAGTTGCTACAGCACCCTGAGTATCAGCCCAATATATATACAGCGAGGCGGTAATAGCTAGAAAAAGTAAAGCGATTGTACATAATATAGTGCTATTCCACCACAGAAAGGCGTGGCGTTGCTTCGGTAATATGTCTTTTTTATCGCCAGTAAAAGCTGACAGAATTAAAGCAAAGATAGCTGGTACCATGGCAATGTCTGACATTGGAGCGGTGAGCCAGCCAAAATGACCGATAAGGCCAGTTAAGCTAATGACCCCACTATACATAGCAGAATTGATTGCTATAACCAAGAAGGAAAGTGGCTGATGTAGAATAATGTGTCGATTGACAACTGGATTATTACCTTGCCGTAATCCCTCTGGCCAGGCAAGATGTTGTGTGCTTTTCATCCATAAAAAACCTAGAATAGCTGTTGCTATAACTATTAAACCAAGCTTTACTAGTGCAGGGTAAGCTCTCATTTGCTTATTAAAGATTGGAATAAGTAATATTAGCACACAAAGGACGCTATATGGAGTTTTTGATAATACAACGACACTAAGAATAATAAATAATAGTACATATTGGATAATAGACAACGGTTTGACCTGGAAAGATAAACTAATAATATAAGCAATGAATAAGAAAGCTGAACCCAGGACCATTGCGTCGGCGCTAATAGCACCGCCTGCAGCTACGACGCTTGGCATAAGGGCTGACGCGAAGAATAACCATTTCCATTTTGGGGTTATTCGGATTGCTAGATAAATCATACTAGCAATTGTTATTAGACAAAATATTCTTACAAGGTACAAAACCATAAAAGTTGGTAGATGGAGAAGACTGCCTATCCAAAAGGCAATAATACTTGGTACATATGCTGTCGGTGAATAAATGGCAGCACCAGTAAAAATACGGGGTGTAAGAGTACTATCTGTGAGAGCTTGACGCGATTGATCGGAATAATGAACGTTGTTCCATACAAAATTTCCGTTTAAAGATTCATCGATATGTGCGTCTACAAAAGTTGATTCAATTGATTTTGGCGCTAAGCCACCGAATCTTGATTTTCCATCTGGTTTTATGGGATCTGATATGATATTTCCAGTGCTCAACTGCCATGCTCTATATGTATGGTCGGGTTCGTCAGGATTTTGACCGAGAGGAATTGTAAATAAAAATAGTAGTCCAATTGGTATATAAAGTAACAGGAAAAGATGCTCCACGGAAAATAATAAGCCAGGTTGCCGTAGTTGCTTTGTTTTTTTTAGCCACGAGGATAAGACTTTAATCATTGTGATTAGTATATCAGCATTGTATATTGGTTACAATTTATAATATTAAAGATAGGGTATAATAAATGATGTGAAATTTATGATTCAGAAACAAGTTGTATGCTATTTAATTGGCGGAAGTATGTCTTTTTCGATAGAGTTTTTTTGTTTCAATCTGTTATTTTACGCTGGTATGGCTTCTGTGATAATTTCTAACAGTGTTAGTTTTTGTGTCGGATTGACAGCGAGCTTGTTAATTAATAAATTGTGGGTATTTCGTTCTGATACTAGTAATGATTGGTCGCTATGGCGCGTGGTAGGTTTTGTAGCTTTGGGGGTTGGCAATATTTTAATTACTAATTGTACTATTAATCTTTTGGTGCTTGTTGGGGTGCCTGGGTTTATAGCAAAGTGTGGGTTGATGGTCTGCGTAGCTTTTTGGAACTTCCTAATTATGAAAAAAATAATATTTCGGTGATATAATTATTATTATGAATGAGGAGGTAGCTGTAATAATTCCTGTTTATAACGAGGGTAAGGTTATCAAATCGGTAATTGACAAGGTATTGAAGGAATATAAATATGTTGTTTGTATAAACGACGGCAGTAGTGATAATTCTCGAGAAGAAATCCTCAAGACTAAGGCGTATTTCGTAGATCACCCGATAAATATGGGACAGGGCGCAGCACTGCAAACTGGTGTCGAGTTTGCTCGTAGTCTACCTGTCGAGTATTTTGTTACTTACGATGCTGATGGTCAACATCGTCTAGAAGATGTTAGAGAAATGATTAGGACGATCAAACGGGATAAGACAGATTTTGTACTAGGCTCTCGTTTCTTAGGCAAGGAAGCGGTTAATATGCCAAAGATGAAACGAATTATTCTTAAGATGGCAATTAGGTTCAGTAATATAACATCTGGTGTTAAATTGACAGATACTCATAACGGTCTTCGGGTGTTTAATCGTAAAGTTGCTAATTCAATTCAGATTACTTTACCTGACATGGCACATGCCTCGGAGATCTTGGAAATTATCTATCGTAATAAATATACCTATACCGAGGTGCCAGTTGTTATTGAATATACTGATTACTCAAGAGGTAAGGGTCAGTCGATTATAAATGCCGTAAATATAGCATTTGATACACTGTTAAGAAAGGTGAGCTAGGTTATGTTGTGGATTCAGACGGGTTTAATAATTTTCGGTATATTGATAGTCACAAAGGTGTTATCAGGACGAGGTTCTTATGCTATAAAGGCATGGAAGAAATTAGTACTTGTTTTGCTTGTTGTAATGATGATTGTGGCAATTTTAATGCCAGATTTAGTTACTGTTGTTGCAAATATGGTTGGGGTTGGACGTGGTACCGACTTGCTAGTGTATGTAATTTTTGCAGTTTTTTTGTTTTACGTATTGTCACAATATGTTAGAGCGCAAGATGAACGCGATCGCACTTTTCGGTTGGCACGACAAGTGGCGTTGATTGATGCAAAGTCACGTTATAAAATTAGGTAAGTTTTCTATAGATAATTACCATAGCCTGACTTATAAAGAGTAGAGGCAAGTTCACTGAGCTGCTGGCGTGTAATCCAATCATTTTGGTAGGCGGTTTTTTCCGGGCTGCCGATAATCTGGCCAGTGCGTTTCTGGATGACGCGCACGAAGTCGGCGGCATCGGTTAGGCTGTCGATAGTGCCGGTATCCAGCCAAACATCGCCGTTTTCTAGCGTCTGCACTTGCAGTTTGCCGCGGTACAGATATTCGGCATTGATTGAGGTAATTTCCAACTCGCCCCGCGCTGATGGCTGGACGTTTTTGGCGATTTCAATAACATCGTTATCATAAAAATATAGCCCGACTACGGCAAAGTTTGATTTCGGCTGAGCTGGCTTTTCCTCAATAGAAATGGCTTGGTTTTGTTCGTCGAATTTGACGACGCCGTAGCGCTCTGGGTCGGATACTTCGTAAGCAAAAACCACGCCGCCCTCAGGATTAGTGCACTCGCGCAGCGATTCGTCTAAGCGTTCGCCGTAGAAAATATTATCACCGAGTACTAACGCTACTTTGTCGCCACCAATAAATTCTTCGCCAATGATAAAAGCCTGAGCCAGGCCTTCTGGTTTGGGCTGAACGGCATATTCTAGATTGATACCCCACTGTGAACCGTCGCCAAGGAGTCGTTGAAATCCCGCCTGGTCGTCTGGTGTGGTAATTATCAAAATGTCGCGAATTCCTGCCTGCATCAGCGGGGTCAGCGGATAATAAATCATCGGCTTATCGTAAATTGGCAATAATTGTTTACTGATCGCCTGAGTAATTGGCCAAAGGCGCGTCCCTGATCCCCCTGCTAAAATTATTCCTTTCATGAAAACTCCTTTTGATTCAGTATATAATCTTTTAATTCATGTGTCCAATCATGGCTAGAAAACCTAGTGGAATGTAGCTTGTTGAGGTTCATGTTGCTACTTAATGGGCGCTGCGCAATTCCGTCTTTGCCGGCAAAATATTCAGCCGTCGTTGTGTTGGTGACGATCAAGTCGTCGCGCCCAGCTAGCCGGAAAATTCGCCTGGTGATGTCCGCCCAGCTTTCCAGCGGTCCGTCGTTGGTGGCGTTGTATGTGCCGAACGGCGCCTCTGTTGATAGCAGATGGTCAATAATCCTCACTAGTTCGCTGGTAAAAGTTAGACGCCCAACTTGGTCGTTAACAACGGTTGGCGAGATATTTTTTTCTGCCAGTCCCAGCATGGTGCGGACAAAGTTTTTACCCTCGCCAATCACCCAGGTAGTACGCAACAAGTAAAACTTATCAAGCTGTTCGACCAGCAAATCTCCAGCTGCTTTTGACGCGCCATACACGCTCAGCGGGCTCAAATCTTCGCTTTCAAAATGCGGCTCGCGAGTTCCGTCGAATACGTAATCGCTGGAAATATGCACCAATGTGATATCGTGAGCGTGGCAGATCCGGGTTAGATTCGCCACTGCCGAGGCGTTAACTTTCCAGGCAGCGACGCGGCCCTCCGGTGTTTCCGCGCCGTCAACATTAGTAAAAGCGGCAGTATTCAGAATCGTTGATATACCTGACCAGTCAAAACTTTCAACCGACTGCCGATCGGTGATATCGAGCTCGGTTTTATCGGCAAATTGAGCCTTTGGATATTTCTTTCGCAGCGCCGTTCCCAGCTGGCCGTTAGCGCCAATGATAAAAAACTTACTGTCGTCCATTAAGCCTCCATCGGAATGACATTAGCCAGCAGCGGATGCTGGGCGTCCTTTTCGGAAATAATTGCCTGGTCTTGACCGATTGGCCAGTCGATGCCGAGAGCTGGGTCGAACAAATTGACAAACGTGTACTTGGCGTCTGGCGACCAGTGAGCGTCAACCAGGTAGGTGTAGGCAATGTTATCATCAAGCGTTTGGTAGCCGTTGGCGACGCCTTTCGGTACGAAAATTGCCGTGCCAGGGTTAATTTCGTGGGTGAAAACAGTGCCGAAGCTGTCGCCCTTGCGCAAATCGCACCACGCGCCGAAGACGCGGCCGTTGGCGGTGGAGATAAATTTGTTCCACGGCTCGGCGTGCAAGCCACGGGTGGCGCCAGCTTTATCGTTGAAGCTGATATTGTTCTGCACGATATCAAATGACGGCAAGCCTAATGTCTCCATCTTTTCTTTTTGGTAGTTTTCCTTGAACCAGCCGCGGTTATCGCCGTGAACGGGCAATTTGATAACGAATAGCCCTGGGATTGGCGATTCGGTGACGGTTAGTTCGTTGTAGTCGTTTGGATCGAAGTTCATGTAGTATCCTTTCGCCATAGTTGATAATAATGTAGTCCTGCCAGAGTTTGGCAGTCATTGATTTCGCCTTGAGCGATGAGCGCGTCGATTTCATCGCAAGTGAAGAAACGCATATCGCTAAATACTTCGTCTGATTGCTCTTTATGTCCGCTGAAAGATAAGTTTCGCGCTAAGTACACCGCCATCTTTTCTGTCATAAGACCGTTGCAAACATATACTTCGCCGAGCTTATCCCACGACTGCGCAGTAATGCCAGTTTCTTCCTCTAGTTCGCGCTTCGAGGCGGCAAGCAAATCTTCGTCGTCGCCTCCGCCGCCAGGCAACTCCCAGCCAAAACTCTGCGACGGATAGCGAAATCCTCTGACAAGATAAATTCGTTCTTTGTCGTCAACTGTCACAATCATGCACGAGTCGCGCGATTCCAGGTAGCCGTATATTCCCAGGTCGCCTGCAAGGTCGCGTGTTTGGTCTTCGCGGACGGTAATCCATGGGTTTTGGTATACAATCTTGCTGCTAACCTGAGTTTTTGACGGCACATCTGTCATGATTATTGCCCCTGTTTCGCGTAGGCTGCTTCAACGGCTTCTTTTTGGGCTTTCCACCAATCTTTGTGCTCGCGGTACCATTCAATGGTTTGTAGTAAACCGTCACGCATACCAGTTTGGTTATCGGTATATTGTGGCTGCCAACCCAGCTCACGTCGCAGCTTGCTGGAGTCCATGGCGTAGCGCATGTCGTGGCCAGGGCGGTCATTGACGTGTTCATACCAATCCTTGCCTTTGCCCATCAGCTCGCAAATTAGCTCAATCACCATTTTGTTGTTGACATGGTCATTGTCGGCGCCAATGATGTAAGTCTCGCCCAATTTGCCTTTTTCCAAGATGAGGTGAACTGCCGAGTTGTGGTCATCAACGTGAATCCAGTCGCGAACCTGTTCACCGGTGCCGTACAATTTGGGCTTGATATCGCTTAAAATATTAGTGATTTGGCGTGGAATGAACTTTTCTATGTGCTGGTATGGGCCGTAGTTGTTCGAACAATTGGAAATCGTCGCTTTAATGCCGAAGCTGCGAATCCAGGCGCGTACCAGCATATCGCTGGAAGCTTTGGTGCTGGAGTAGGGGCTGGATGGATTGTACGGGGTGTCTTCGGTGAAACGGTTTGGATCGTCGAGTTCCAAATCGCCAAATACTTCGTCGGTC
Source organism: Candidatus Saccharimonadota bacterium (assembly GCA_013333845.2). Lineage (GTDB taxonomy): Bacteria > Patescibacteriota > Saccharimonadia > Saccharimonadales > Saccharimonadaceae > Saccharimonas. Next base: position 382 of record JABCNZ020000015.1, on the reverse strand, counting down.
GAGATGTGATGGAGGCGCTTACCGTGCTTGCGGATAGCCTCAAGAATGGTGTAGGTACCGACCACGTTGGTCTCGACAAACGGCCACGGATTGCGCAGAGAATTGTCATTATGGCTTTCAGCGGCGAAATGCACCACAATGTCATTTTCAGCCACCAATTTATCTATCAACTCAGCATCGCAAATGTCGCCTTTTACGAAATTGATCTGGTCAGCTACTGGCTGTAAATTGGCGGTATTGCCCGCGTAGGTGAGCTTGTCGATAACAGTGATGTCATATTCTGGCTTGTGTTTGACGGTATAATGCACAAAATTCGAGCCAATGAATCCCGCGCCTCCCGTGACTAGCATCTTTGTCATAAGTATAGTATATCAGGTATAAT
>JABCNZ020000014.1 GCA_013333845.2 Candidatus Saccharimonadota bacterium | reverse complement strand
ATTCCAGCAGGCTCAAAGCGAGGTTAGCTCGTCGCTCAGTCGGCTGTTGGCGGTTGCCGAAAACTATCCGCAGCTCAAAGCAACGGAAAACTTCAAAGATTTGCAATCGCAGTTAGAAGGTACAGAAAATCGTATAACTGTGGCGCGCAATGACTTTAATGACGCTGCTAAATCATATAACACGAAGGTTAAATCTTTCCCAACAAATTTGTTAGCGGGCATGTTCGGTTTCAAGGAGCGACCGTATTTTGAGTCGGATGCTGGTGCTAATAAAGCTCCGTCGGTTGATTTCAACGCAGCAAGTTCAACCAAACAAGAAAACTAGATATGCGTTGGCGAAGCTCTGTAATCAGTTTAGTTGGATTGTTGTCATTGGCAGTGTTATTTGGCTGCCTGTTTAATAATACAGCTTTCGCTAAACTAGAAGTGCCAGCTGCGCCGCCGCTTGAACGTCCTATAATTGACCAGACGGAAAGTTTGGCAAATGAAGATATTGACCGCATTGCGCAGCTGATTAATGCTGAGCGCCAGAAAAAATCATTCCAAATCGGCGTGTTGATGATTTCGACGCTTGGCAGTGATGATAGTCTAGAGGAATATAGCCTCAAAGTAGCCCGCCAATGGGGTGTCGGCGACAAGAAAAAGAGTAATGGCGTATTGCTGCTCATTGCCAAGAATGACCGTAAAATGCGAATCGAGGTCGGCAATGGTATGGAAGGTTCGTTAACCGATGCGCGAGCTAGCCAAATTATCCGTACCACAATCGCGCCAAAGTTTCGCAGCGGTGATTATGCTGGCGGCGTTGAGGCGGGCGTCAAGCGAATTATTGATGCAGCAGAAGGCAGGAATCTATTTGACAATGATATGGATGGAGAGTCAATTGTTTCAATGCTATTTATCGTTATTTTTATTACTATCATAGTAATAGCTATCCTGAAAGGCAATGGGAGTAATGGTCGCCGTCGGCGGTATTGGTGGTTTGCTGGAGGTTCAGATAGTAGCTCGTCAGGCAGCAGCTCTTCTGGCGGTAGTTTTGGCGGCGGCGGGTTTTCTGGCGGCGGCGCCAGTGGCGGTTGGTAAAACTCGAATTTGCGTATATAATTTTAAGCATGCATAAAGTTTTAAAGATAATTTTAGCTGTGTTTATCGTGGCGTCTGTTGAAGGCTCGCTTGTCAGCGCGGTCAGTTATGTGAATCAAACCGACATTGATGTAATTGCCGCCTCTAATAAGGCTTACTCAGATTTTATAGAAGTAATAAACGACGAGAAATCCGTAGCTAATGGTGCGGCTCTTGCTCAGGCTGCCGCCGCATCGTCGGCATTCAATAATGTTGCTAGCCATAATTTCTCCTCTAAACTAGGTGTCAAATACATCAAAAAGTCAGCGGAAGTTAAAAAGTATGCTGGAGAAATTAAGGTGTTACTTGACAAGATTGCTGTCGTTTTGCGCGAAAGAGACTATAACGCTGTAAACCAATATTTGGCGCAAACCCGTAACTCTGTCAAAAAATATTCTGCAGCTATCGAAGAGGTGAATAAGGCTGCTAGTGAATCTAATTCTTATGCGGAATATTTTTTCTTGCTGGTGACAATTGCTACAGCAGCTATGGCGGCTGGATCGTTTATTTGGTTTGCTATTGGCAGGAGAAAGCAGTCGAGTCCTGACCTTCTGGCGGCGCGTAAAGCAGTTGCTTTTTCGTCATTGATTCCATTGGTTGGTGCTGTTGTCACGTATGCGACGTTTATGCTAGCTAGTAATGCAGGCGGTACTTATACGGTTGCCTACGGGTTAATTTTGATTGGTTTAGCATCTTATATAAGTTCGATCTTACGATATATTATACTAGCCAGGAATACGCCAACAGTATCGCAAGATCAGTCGACTACTGTAAAATAAACGGTAATGTAAAATAAATAATTAGCACTCTTGACACGGGAGTGCTAATTATTTATACTGAAATAGTTGGCACTCGACGCAAAAGAGTGCTAAAATGAATATAAGCAAAAACCAGATGTGATCAGAATAAGAAAGGGGAATCATATGGGTAAAATTATCGGAATTGACCTCGGTACGACCAACAGCGCCTTTGCGTATATGTTGGCGGGCAAACCAGAGGTCATCGCTAACGCTGAGGGTAATCGTACCACGCCGTCAGTGGTGGCAATTAATAAGAAGGGCGAGCGCTTGGTTGGGCAAGTGGCTCAGCGCCAGCGCGTGACCAATCCAAAGAACACCATTTACGGTGTCAAGCGGTTGATCGGTCGTAAATTTAATGACAAGGAAGTTCAAAAAGACCTGGATATCATGCCGTACCAGATTGTCAAAAAGGGTACTGGCGTGGCGGTCAAGATGGGCGACAAAGAATACACGCCAGAAGAAGTTTCAGCTATGATCCTCAGCAAAATCAAAGCTGATGCCGAAGCGTTCCTGGGTGAAAAAGTCACCGAAGCGGTCATCACCGTGCCAGCTTACTTTGACGATTCGCAGCGCCAAGCTACCAAAGACGCTGGTAAAATCGCTGGCTTAGAAGTCAAGCGCATCATCAATGAGCCAACAGCGGCAGCTTTGGCGTACGGCCTAGAGAAAGGCAAAAATGATGAAACTATCGTGGTGTTTGACCTTGGCGGTGGTACCTTCGACGTTTCTATTTTGGAGCTCGGCGACGGCGTGTTTGAAGTGAAAGCCACTAACGGCGATACGCATCTGGGCGGCGAGGACTTCGACAACGTCATTGTAAACTATTTCCTAGATGACTTTAAATCTAAAGAAGGCATTGATCTGCGTAAAGACAACGCATCCATGCAGCGCCTGAAGGACGAAGCCGAAAAGGTCAAGAAGGAGCTATCGACAGTCACTGAATACGAAGTTAACATTCCATTCATCACCGCTGATGCTGATGGGCCAAAGCACTTTGAATTGAGCCTGACGCGAGCCAAGTTGGAAGATTTGGTGAAAGACTTGTTGGATCGCCTCGACGGCCCAGTCGAAAAAGCGCTCAAAGACGCTAAACTCTCTAAATCAGACATCCAAAATGTGGTGATGGTTGGCGGTATGACCCGCATGCCGGCAGTGGTTGAGCGGGTGAAAAAGCTGTTTGGCAAAGACCCAATGCAGGGTGTTAACCCAGACGAAGTGGTGGCAGTTGGTGCAGCCATCCAAGGCGGCGTGTTGGCCGGCGACGTCAAGGATGTGCTGCTGCTGGACGTGACGCCGTTGAGCCTTGGCATTGAGACAATGGGTGGCGTGTCGACCAAGCTGATCGAGCGCAACACCACTGTACCGACCAGCAAGAGCGAAGTGTTCTCGACGGCAGCCGACAACCAGCCGCAAGTGGAGATTCACGTCTTGCAGGGTGAGCGCGAATTCGCCAATGACAATAAGAGCTTGGGACGCTTTGTGCTTGACGGTATCGCGCCAGCACCGCGCGGCGTGCCGCAGATTGAAGTGACCTTCAATATCGACGCCAACGGTATTCTCAATGTCACTGCCAAGGACAAAGGCACTGGCAAGGAGCAATCAATTACCATCCAAAACTCTGGCAACATGAGCAAGGAAGACATCGAAAAAGCGCAGAAAGAAGCCGAACTGCACGCTGACGAGGACAAGAAAAAGCGCGAAACCGTTGACGCTAAAAACCAGTTAGAAAACGCCATCTATCAGGCAAAGAAAATGCCGGATGAGTTCAAGGATAAGATTTCTGACGACGACAAGAAGGCGATTGACGAAGCTGTTCAGGAAGCGGAAAAGCACAAAGATGCTGACGACAAAGATGAGCTAGAAGCAGCAGCCAAAGCCTTGCAGGATGCCATCATGCCAATCGGCGCCAAAATGTACCAGCAAGCCGCTGAGGACAACAAGGCTGATGAGTCGAAGGACGATAAAAAATCTGACAAGGACGAACCAGTCGAAGGCGAGGTGGTTGACGAGAAATAGTAGAGTCTAATATGGATTAATATAATACCCCGAGTATCTGGGGGTATTATATTTTTCGTTGGACGATACGATTAGGCTGCGGAATATCGGCGGTTGGTGCCCTCTCGTGCTATACTAAAATTAGCATAAGAGGAATTAGGTATGGAATTGATTTTTCTATTAGTGATTGTCATCGTGATAATCAAGGTGGCGCAGAGAAACAACAAACGACTGTCTCGTCAGCCTGAGGATTACCAGCGCGGTTATTGGGACGGCGTGCGCGATGCACAGAATGGATATGCAAAAATTGAAGACAGCGATGGTCAAGCCAGGCTTGTTATCAATAGTCAAGCTGCATCTTCACAATCTACCAGCTCTTTAATAATTAGCAACGAAGAGGAAAAGTCTGCCGTTTCATCGCCTACTACTGCTGCGTCTTCTACTGATACCACGCCAAGTGAAGAAGGGGCGAGTATTCCTGTCGAAGAGGCGCAAATCGCTAAGCGGGCACCATCAGTTATCGATAAAGATAAAGATAAAGATAAAGAGAAAAATCGTCAAACTACCATCAATGTGGCGCTCTATACGGCGTCATTATTGCTGACCGCCGGTATATTATTATTGGCACAAACGATTGAACTTTCGGCGCAGCTCAGGTTTAGTCTGGTGTGGCTGTTTATTTTTGTCTATTATGCCATTGGCCAGGTGCTATATGCCCGCTTGCCAATCTTAAAGCCGGCCTCAACGGCGTTTATTGGTACGGCGTTGGCTGCTGTGCCGATCGGCGGCTGGAGCATGTATTTGCTTTTGGGGATTGATCCGGCACTGTGCTGGCTTGTTACCTCATTCATCGGTACTTTCCTATGCGTGGATGCTACAGTCAGGCTCAATAGCCAGCCGCTCGCCTATATTTCGTTGCTGTCGATGTTT
>JABCNZ020000013.1 GCA_013333845.2 Candidatus Saccharimonadota bacterium | reverse complement strand
TGAGATGCCGAAGTCCGAGAGCACCGGACGACGGTACGTGGTGAACAGGATGTTGGCGGACCTGATGTCCCGGTGGACGATGCCGGCCCGGTGAGCGGTCTCCACCGCTCCGGCGATCAAAAGCGTCGCCTGGCAAGTCATTTGCATATATCATTCCCCGGAATTGATGCCGAACGGTTAGTTTTTATGCTTGAGCAAAAAGGGGTGCTGGTAGCGACTGGCAGTGCTTGTGCTGCGAATTCCGGGACTCGTTCGCACGTGCTAGAAGCGATTGGCTTAGCGCCAGAAGCGGCGGACGGAAGTTTGCGTTTGACACTGGGCCGCTTATCGGATTCTGAAACGTGCACGGCGGCTGCTCGAGAGATTATCGCTGCGATTAATACAGAAAAGGCCAGGTTAGCGTGAAAAGATTTTTAATAGCTATCGTAACGCTAGTTATTATTTTGGCCGCAATAATTGTCGGCATTACTTTGTTTTTATCAAAAAATGATTTGCAAGGTTGCGGTGATATTCCAGATGCGGCACGTCAGCAATGCGTAGTAGCTGACGCTATCGTAGCAGTGAGCGGCGGCGATACCAGCGCTCGTACTGCTGAAGCAGTACTATTGTACAAGAATAACTGGGCGCACAAATTAGTTTTCTCTGGTGCGGCAGCTGATAAAACTGGCCCGAGTAATGCTCGAGCAATGAAGAGACAGGCTATCATTGCAGGCGTACCGGCTAGTGATATTCTGATAGAGGAAACCAGCGAAACGACTGCCGAGAACGCCGAACAAACTGTCAGACTACTCAAACAAAAGCAGATATCATCGGTAATTTTGGTGACAAGCGCTTACCATTCGCGGCGAGTTTCAATTGAATTTACTAAAGCAGCACCAAATATACTAACGCGTAGTCATCCAGTAGTTGCAGATAATCAATGGTCGAATATGTGGTGGACAACTGTTATAGGCTGGCAGCTGGCGTTGCAAGAGCTGGTAAAAATTATGGGAGTTGCAGCAGAATGACCAGACCGCGTGTTTATGTTGGTATGAGTGGCGGCGTCGATAGCAGCGTCGCGGCAGCATTATTACTTGACCAAGATTATGATGTTACTGGCGTCTATATGAAAAACTGGAGCCAAGATCTACCTGGCATGCAGTGTCCGTGGGCTGAGGACCTGGCTGACGCCAAGCGGGTGGCAGTGCAATTAGGAATTGATTTTAAAGTATTTGATTTCGAAACACAGTATCGCCAGAAAGTTGTTGATTACATGCTTGATGAGTATCGTGCCGGCAGGACGCCGAATCCAGATATTATGTGCAATCAAGAGGTTAAATTCAAGCTGTTCTTGGAGACTTCGTTGGCAGCAGGCGCAGATTATATCGCGACAGGGCATTATGCGCGGGTTGAGCGTTTAGCAGATATTGCACGCTTGCTTCGTGCTCGCGACGACAACAAAGATCAAACTTATTTTTTATATCGCGTGACGTCTGAAGCATTAGCGAAAACCATATTCCCATTAGGAAATCTGACCAAACCTGAAGTGCGTCAAATTGCTAAAGATCGCGACCTATGGACAGCTCGCAAAAAAGAATCTATGGGCGTGTGCTTCGTTGGTAATGTCGGTATGCGCGAATTTCTTAGCCAGTATATTACGACGCGTCCGGGCGATATTATTGACAAAGAATCGGGCCAGGTGCTTGGCCGGCATGACGGTGCAATTTTTTATACGCTTGGTCAAAGACATGGTCTGGATGTTGGCGGCGGGTTGCCGTATTACGTGGTTGGCAAAAATATGGATAAGAATGAAGTTTACGTTAGCCGTAATATCAACGATGAACACATGTGGCGAACCGAGATTAAGCTGACAGATATTCACTGGATCAATCAACCTTTGACTGAAGGTGCGCGAATACAGGTCCGATTGCGCCACCGCGGGGCGCTCATTAACGCTATATATAGTGCCGACACACTACATCTAGAGTCTGCCGAACGAGCCGTGGCGCCTGGACAGTCGGCAGTGATCTATCGCGGTGAAGAGTGCTTGGGTGGCGGAATAATGTCGGATATATAAGGAATGCCAAATGTTCTGATAAAATATGCGAAGGTATTTATATTAAATGAAAATTGATAATAGCTTTCCAGTTGTTTTTTGGGGTAAAGACAAATCAACAAAGTCTCAATTCTATCCGTGTGAAGCCATTCCTGACTTTTCGCTTGTGACATCGTGTATGGTTTGTGTAGTTCATGAAAATAAAATACTTCTGGCCAAGCCACCGCGTGGCTGGGGTTTGCCAGGTGGCCGTATGGAATTAGGAGAAACGCCAGAAGATTGTGCGCGGCGCGAGGTGTATGAGGAAACATCCGTTGAACTAAATTCTCTAAAATTGATTGGTGCTTGGCATATTGAAAAGCTATTTCATTCTAAATATAACGATAGATACCCTGATAGGGCATATCAGCTGCTTTTTCTGGCTGATGTAAAACGAATAGATGATTTTGTAGCTTCGCACGAATCATCAGCCAGGGAGTTTGTAGAATTTGATAAAGTACAAGACTATCACCATGATTTTGCTAATTTTGCTGAGATTATGACATATATTAAGAGCTGTGTCCTTTAGGTCTTTAGTTTGTCGTAGAGATGGCGGGATGTTGGTCGCTAAGCAGGTGGTTTTCGTGCTATAATTACCTCTATGAACACACAAGAAATCCGCCAGAAATATCTCGAATTTTGCCAAAGGAACGGCCACGTTGTTATTGAGCGGGCGCCGCTGATACTACATAACGACCCGACGACACTGTTTACCGGCTCGGGTATGCAGCCGCTATTGCCGTATTTGCTGGGCCAGGATCATCCGCAGGGTACGAAACTAGCTGATAGCCAGACGTGTTTGCGGGCGCAGGATATCGAGGATGTTGGCGATAATCGCCACACGACGTTCTTTGAGATGTTGGGTAATTGGAGCATGGGCGAATATTTCAAACGCCAGCAGATTGAGTGGTTTTTCGAATTTTTGACAGAAATAGTTGGGCTGGATCCGCATAAAATCTACGTTAGCTGTTTT
>JABCNZ020000012.1 GCA_013333845.2 Candidatus Saccharimonadota bacterium | reverse complement strand
TTTTATCGCCGAAATAATCCTTGATATAACCAGCAATTACCTCCGTATTGCCAACTTCAGTGTCATCAACACCGTAATTTTCGCCCGCCCGCGAGAAAAATGTTAGTAGTATGTTACACCTCCTTACGTAACCATTATAGCACTTGGCACCAACTGTACGGCGCGAAAAGTGGAGCGCCACAGCACAAAAACCGCAAATTTCGAAAAATCTTTGACATACTCGAACAAGTATGACATATATTAACTTTTGCTCAAAGTTAGTTTAGGGCGAAAGTCGCCCTTGCTGGGTTGAGGCTCCCAGTTCCGGCTTGAGTCCGTTCGGTGGGCTATTTTTATGCTATATTATAAATCTACAAAAATCTGCGACCTTCCAAGGCGTGCCCGAGGGTAATTTGATCGGCATACTCTAGATCGACGCCCACAGGAATACCGCGAGCTAAACGCGAGACCTTGGTAGCTAGGTGCGATTCCTTGATTTGGCGCTGGATGAATAGCGCCGTTGATTCGCCCTCGACGCTAGCGTTGGTGGCGATAATAACCTCCTCGACGTTATCGTCGCGCAATCGCTGCAATAACTCAGGTATATGAAGCTGTTCTGGCCCGACGCCGTCAATCGGCGAAATCGTTCCGCCCAATACGTGATAAGTACCTTGGAATTGCCCGGTGCGTTCTAACGCCACTATATCTAGCGGCTCTTCAACAACGGCAACTTGCTGGCGATCGCGTTTCGGATCGCTATACAAGGGCGAGATTTCCTGGTCAGCGTCAATTAGCGCGAAAGTTTTCGGGCAACTTTTGACCTGAGTATGCAACTGCCGCAAGGCATTCGCTAGCGCTTCAGTAGTGCGAGAATCGTTTTTTAGCAAGAAATAAGCATAGCGCTCAGCCGTCCGCGGCCCAACGCCTGGCAAATGACCCAACTCCTCAATAACACGCTCAAGCGCGCTTGGCAATAGAGCCATTAGTTTATAATCCGAGACTTCCTAGCCCGCCCATCAGCGGTTTCATCTTTTCGGCAGCAATTTCTTGTGCTTTAGCCATACCGTCGCGGATAGCAATCTCAATCCAGTGTTCAAGCTGGTGGATATCATCTAGATCAACGTATTCTGGATTAATCTTAATCGATTTGATCTTGAGCTCGCCGGTGATTTGAACGATAACCGCACCATCGCCCGCCTCAACCTCGACGATTTCTTTGGCTAAAGCTTTCTGCGCTTTGCGCAAATCATTCAACATTTTCATTTGATTCAAGGCCATTTTGACTCCCCTTCTTCAGAAATTAACTCTACCAATTATAACTTATTACGGCAATTTTTTGTAGACATAGAGCCGGTCGCCATTTTGGGCACGGGTGTTAGTTATAATACTCTCTAGCTGCCAGTTTTTCGGAATCTTGCGGCGGGCGGCACGTGTCGCCACCGTTTGGGCTGCTTCAGAATTAAGCTCGGTAGCAACCGTCAAAGATTTATTATAGTGAGCGACTAGATTATAAATAGGCGCCTCATCCGCATCAGCCAAGAGCGTCATACTTTTTTGGTGCTGCAATTGGGCATTAACTAGCGATAGGTCACTGTTGTAGGCGCGAACAACAACCGGATTGTACGTATACCCGTTAAAATATTGATTAACGCTAATATAAATCAATCCGCTAACTAGCACACTCAATGGCAGCAAACCCGCAACGCGAGCATATGGATTGCAAGGAAATAGCCGATACCAGTAGCGAATCAAGAAATCAAAACCAGTAGCAACTGCAATTACCATCAGAACAAATATTACATACTGATTATTATAATTAAGCAAGGTAAGCGGCATCATAACCAAACTCATCAGGATAGTAACATAACTGCGCGCTGTATAATGTGTTGCTAATAAGCGGCAAAAACCTAGCAGGGCAATAGCCGCCAACGGCATAGCATAGGCCGGTCTCAGTAGACCATCAGCAGCACTATCAGTAGCAGCAAAACCAAACAGACTAAGGCTCGAAATTAGCGCATTAGTTTTGAGATGCACGAAGTCTGACGGCAAACCGAGCAGCACCTTGCCAATAACTTTTGGCTCTAATATTAAGGCATAAACTAGCGGCGCCATCGCAGCCAAGCCGACCAGCAATGCAATGAGTAGTTTTTTCTTGGGCAGCCGCTTGATAATCGCTCGAATATGCGGATGGACTAAGGCTACGATAATTATAATTAAATCCAGATATACGCCCATCGGCAAATAAAGCGCGACGCTCATCAACACGCCGCCAAGCACTTTCCAGAATGTATGAAAATGCTTGCCGCGCGTTACATACATACCCGCAACCATCAGCCATACTGCAACAGCGCTAAAGGTAATACCGGGCGTACCGTCTTGCGCCTGAAACAGAAAATGCGTTGAAGTCGCCAATACAGCCGTCGAAATAACAGCAACATTAGGCTTGAACCAAGCGCGAATCAACATGAAAATACCCAGCATCGTCAATGTGCCGAGCGCAATTGACGGCAGTTTAATTGAAAACTCACTGACGCCAAACACAAAAATCGATAGCCGCTGCAACAGATAATATGGCAAATTTACCACCATCGACGGCTCAAGAGTTTGGCGCGACAACATACTAGCCTGGCTAACAGATTTGATTTCTTGCTCGCGCAAACCGCCAGGAGTATACAATACGCCGATCCATAGCACTGCCACCAAAATTACAGCGATACAAAAATAACTCAAAACATAGCGATATTTATATAAAGTATAGTCCGCAGGTTTACGCATACTAATTATGATTATATCACGCGAGAGATTATTCGTGGCGCTTATCGAGCGACATGAACCGCAGGCGCTCTGGATGGAAGTATAATTGAACTTTGCCAACCGGGCCATTACGGTGCTTGGCAATGATTAAGTCGGTGATATTGGCGACATCTGGATTGTCTGGTTCGTAATAGCCAGGGCGATAAATAAAAGTAACAATATCAGCATCTTGTTCGATACTTCCCGACTCGCGCAGATCAGCCAGCTGCGGAATTGGCGGCGTACGGCTCTCGACCGACCGGCTAAGCTGACTAAGCGCTATCACTGGTACATTCAGCTCGCGAGCGATAACCTTCAAGCCGCGGCTAATTTCGCTAACTTCTTGGACGCGATTGCCGTTGTAATTACCGTTCGCCTGCATCAACTGCAGATAGTCGACGATGATTAACCCGAGCGTTTGATTATGCGCAATTCGGCGGGCTTTGGTGCGCATACCGAGAACGCTGAGTGCTGGCGTGTCATCAATATAAATCGGCGCTTCAGCCATTTCGCCCATAGCTTCACTGATCTTTGCAAAGTCGTCATCGCTGAGATTACCAGTACGAATATTCCAGCTATCAACGCCAGCAGCATCGGCCAGCATGCGGTCGATTAGCTGCTGCTTGCTCATCTCTAGACTAAAGAACAGCACTGGCAGTTTAGCAATAGTCGCCACATTGTATGCCAAGTTAGTGACAAACGTCGTCTTACCCATAGATGGCCGAGCCGCCAGGATAAAAAGGTCGCTGCGCTGCAAGCCGGCGGTCATATTATCGAGATCTTGATAGCCGGTGCGGATACCGCGCAGCTGGCCTTTATTGCGGTGTAGCTCTTCGATGCGCGAAAAACTCTCGTCGAGGATAGTCTCGATACTAACCAGATCTTGCTTAATCGTTTGGTCAGAGACGTTGAATAGCTCAGCTTCGGCTTTTTCGAGGATTTCTTGGGTTGGTGTTTCTTCGTCGAATCCTAACTCGCTGATTTCGCCGCTAGCTTTGATTAGGCGCCGGCGAACAGCTTTCTGAGCAACGATTTCAGCATAGCTAGCAGCGTGAGCAGCCGTAGGTACATAGTTGGTTAGTTCGGTTAAGTACGTCGAGCCGCCAATTGTCTCGAAATTATCCGTCTTCTTGAGTTCCTCGGTTAAAGTCAAGAGATCGACTGGCTTATGCTGCTCGTACAAATGCATCATACTTTTAAAAATCAGCTGGTGCCGTTTGTCGTAAAAATCTTGTGGTTTTACTGTCTCGCTGACATCCGCTAGCACGTCGTCGTCAATCAAAATTGCTCCGAGCAAGCTCATCTCGGCGTCGATACTCTGCGGCGGTATTTTGGCAGCGACTTCTTTTTGCTTAGCCATTACAAATTCACCTCTTCTCCTCCGCCCATAATATCAAGAATAGCGGCGGTTTGGCTATCTTTTGGCGGTTTTGGCTTAGCGCTGATGATAATTTCACGGTCAAGATTTTGCGCCTGTAGAGCGCCAGCAAGTACTGGCAGCGACTTTTCGATTTGATTTTTAGCAAATTTCTTACCAGCAAAAACCGTTAACTGCTGATCGTCTAATTCGTAGCCGCTTTTCGCGAGATAACTATAGGCGCCAGTGGATTTTGCGTGAACAGCCTCGAGAAATTTTGACCAGTCAAAATTAACTGTTTGATTTGGCTGGACATTTTTCTTCTTTTTTTGCGGAGTATCGCTAGCTGGCTGCGGCGCGTAAACGGGTGCTGGTTCATTCACGGCCATTGGTTGCGCTGATTCTGGCTGCGCTGGCGTTGACGCCGCAGGAACATCAGAATTAGAAACATCTGCATTAGAACTGAGTGCTATCAGCAATTTGACATACGGCCAAGCGGTTTTCTGGTTTGATAATAATTTGTCGGCCAGCGGCAAGCAATTAGATTTATTAATAATGTCGCTGCGAATTTCGTGCAGCAATTGCTCGCTGACAGCATTGGCTGGCACGCCTCTATGCTCAAGCGTGCGCAAGGTATCGGCGATAGTTTGTAAATCGCCCGCGCAATAAGCCTTTAGCAGCTGTCGAATTTCAGCCGTGCTTGCTAAGCCTAGCGAATCTTCGACCATAGCGGCAGTGACTGTCTCGCTGCTTAAATTTTGCATTTGATCTAGCAGGCTAATACTATCGCGGAAGCTTCCCTGCCCATAGCGGGCAATTAGCTGCAGGGCGTCGTCGTCGATAGAAATCTGCTCGGCATCAGCAATAGTACGCAAATGCGCGGCAACTTCGTCTTGGCTAATTGTCCGGAAATTAAAGCGCTGAACGCGGCTAAGAATCGTAGCTGGCAATTTATCAGCGTCAGTGGTTGCTAGGATAAACACAGCGTGCTCGGGCGGTTCTTCAAGCGTTTTGAGCAGTGCATTGAACGCTGATTTGCTCAGCATGTGAACCTCGTCAATAATATAGATTTTTTTGGGGGCGCTAACGGGCGCAATCTGAACCTTCTCACGCAAATCACGGATATCTTCAACTGAATTATTGCTGGCTGCATCAATCTCGATAATGTCGAGATGAGTTGATTCATCGCGATACGGCAAGCGATTGATTTCGTGCGCCAGAATCCGCGCAATCGACGTTTTACCAACGCCGCGCGGCCCTGTCAATAAATAAGCGTGCGCCGTCGTTCCGTTAGCGATTGCCCGCTCTAAAATCGCCGTAATATGCGGCTGACCGACAATCTCGCTCAGCGACCGGCTGCGATATTTTCGATATAAAGCCTTACCCATTTGTTATATTATAGCGCAGAATCAGCGATTAAAATAGCGAAGCTTGAACTGGCGCTAAATCTAGCTGCTCAACAGTACGGCTAATAGTCATATTGTATCCGATATATTTTTTGATTGGTAAGAAAATAAAGCGGCTATTTTGCTGCATAATTAGCATGCCGCCAATTAGCCCTGCGAAGCGTCCAGCGATTTTTGGCTCGATTATTTCCGTTAGATCATCGCTTTTTGGTTCGATAGTTAGCATGTATGGCGATAAATTCAAGAACTCACTGTTATCAAATTTAACACCTAACTGCTCTGCGATCCGCTGGATTGTTTGGTGTAATTTCTGCTCGGCTAGCGTCGGATCATAGCGCTCATTTGCTGGAATTGTTGCTTTCTTGCGCAGCTGCACACTCTCGCAAAGACCTGGCAGCCGGGCGATCTTCGCTTCGTATTGGCGAGCGATATTAGCGCTGGGAAATACTTCAAGGATAGCGGCATTGCGGGCACCTTGCTCTAACAATCGCGCTAGTTTGCGTTCAGCATAAGAAATGCCAACCTTTATCACCTCTGGCGAGAAATAAGCTAAGTATAAGATATGCGGCTGCTGATTCAGCTCAGCCTGCTGTTGGCTGATATTGGTAGTATTGTAGAATGCTGGATTGAAGCCAGTCTTTTGCTGGCACTCTGGACATTGCTCGTATTTATCATCAAGCTGGCGGTCGCCAGGACAGCGATGGCATTGCTTAGCTGCCAAATCGTACCAACCAATACATTTTTTGGTGCTAGTATCAAATGATAGAGTAAATTCGCCTTGCGGCTGCATACGCCAGAACTTACCGCCATCATCCATGACGCGCAAATACGGCAAGTTACTACTGGGATCGTAGCTGACCCGTGTAAATCGAAAAGTTCCCTCGCCTAAATCATGCATTAATACCCCTATTTGTGATGATCCAAACTTATATAGATTATAGAGCTGCTTCAACTGCCGCCCAGGTGGCATCAGGATTGTCTTCTGGCACAATAATAGTAACCTGATCGCCAACATTGATACGGAAATAGGTCACGCTCGCCAGCAAAATCCGATACTCTTTACCTTGCGCTTCAACATAGTAGGCGCCATCATGCTGCGTAAGCGTACCGATAACTTGCTTGCGGGCAACCGGGCCAATTTGCTTGTAAATGAAACCACCATCATCAGCGATAGTTAGTTTGAGGATATCGCCCTCAACTAGCTTAGACTTGCTAGCATAATTAGCCGGTACCGGGTAATTTTTGCCATCCGGGCCGACCATCGTCTGGCCGTCGAAAACGCCCTCGATAACTTTGCCCGAAACATCCTCGCGGCTATTAGTTGGCATCACGACTTGCCCGTCTTCGCCCATTATGCTAATTAGTAACTCTTTGGCGGCAGCCAAATTAGTCTCGGCGTCTTGAATAAGCATCTTGAGCCGCTTGACTTGTTTCTCTGGTAATTCTGACATACTAGTCTCGCAATCCTTTGTATGTTTTTATAATATCATTCCAATTATAACGCATCAGGATATCACGTCAACCCTTTAGGCCATCTTTCCACAAGTTTAACAGATATGAACGTAAAGTCGTTGTAAAAATCGTCGACCGCTTCAGGCATACAAAAACGCCCCCAGATTTTGGAGGCGTTTTCTAAAACAATACGATCATGCGAATCTGGAAATATATTCGAGATTAAGCGACTTCGACGGTAGCGCCAGCCTCTTCCAAGGCTTTCTTGGCAGCTTCGGCTTCGTCTTTGCTGACTTTCTCTTTGATTGGGCTTGGCGCGTTATCAACCAAAGCTTTCGCCTCGCCGAGGCCAAGGCCAGTTAGTTCCTTGACGGCTTTGATGACGGCAACTTTTTGGCTGCCAGCGTCTTTCAAGGTGACAGTAAATTCAGTCTTTTCATCAGCGGCGGCCGCACCAGCGTCGGCAGTTGGACCAGCAACGGCAACTGCGGCAGCAGCTGGCTCGATGCCGTATTCTTCTTTGAGGATATTCTTTAATTCATTTACTTCGAGAACTGTCAATTTAGTCAGTTCTTCGGCAAGTTTCTTTAGGTCTGCCATAGTAATTCTCCTTGTAGTTAAATTTTAATTAGATTGGTTGCTTAAGCGGTTGCTTTGTCTGCCACGCCGTCCAGCAATGCATGCAGATTGCCAGAGAGCGCGTTGGTAACGTCGTGTACCGGACTGAGCAGTTGTGCCACAGCCTCAGCGATGAGCTGATTCTTGCTCGGCAAGCCAGCCAGAGCTACCACATCGGCAGCACTCTGGGCCAGGCCCTCACTGCTGAATCCAGCAACTAGCTCGACGCTAGGATGAGTCTTTGCAAAGTCATTAAGGACTTTAGCAGCCATCACCTCGTCGTCGCTAGAAACAGCATAAATTAGCTGGCCTTGCAGCGCAGAAGTATCAGTCTCTTTGAACGTCTCGCTAGCGGCAAAAGCTACGCGCACCAAGCGGTTCTTGACAACTTTGACGACTACGCCATTTTCGCGAGCAGCTTTGCGTAGCTCTTGCAATTCAGCTACGCTAGTGCCCTGGTATTTAGCCACGGCGATAGCTTTTGCGCTGGCAAACAACTCGCTCATCTCTGCAACCAAAGCTTGTTTCTTATCTTTGGAAATTGCCATTGATAATACTCCTTTGGTTTATTTGATATTTATGCGATCGTATTGTTAAGGGGCGACATTCGGCGAGCAACAAAAAAACTTTGGCGCTCGCCAAAGACTATACTACAGGAAAAGTTGATTCCCTCGGCGGCATATTAAGCAGAATTACTCCTGCGGCCGCTGTCTCTGGCAATGTCTAACATCTATTATAGCAAATTTTGCTGCATTACACAATAGCAAATGCTTGACATATTTAGGCGTTTCTGGTACAATAGAAATTCGTGAGAACGAAGACAAGCCCTGGTGTTTGTACAAGGAAATGTAATACGCTTAACCCTGCTGACAAGCAGGGTTTTTCCAGTCAACAATATCCAGAGAAGTATAATTCAAACGACCTAGTTGACAGTCTGGCTATTGATTATCTAAGAGCAGCCTCGCGGGAGCGTCCTGATCTGATTGAGCATGCTCATAGAGTTTATGGGTTAGTTAAGGCTTTTGCCGGCGATCTTATGCCTGATACGCGCGATGCAATTATGCTGCATGATATCGTGTCTCGATTCCGCAACCCAGACGGAAAATACAGCCAAGAATCGCGCGACGCTGCTGGGATAGCGCTATTAAAATACTTTACTGACCCCAGAATCCCCCATGATAAAGCACGCTATATGCGAGACATACTATCAGATTTCGACAAAACTGAGGTGGCAGCTGGCAGACATCGGAAAACATTAGCCGACGAGGCCGCTGCAAGCTTGCCAGACGAGAATAATCGCCGCAAAGATATAGCCAGCGTCATTTCCGATAGGTACGAAGGCGTCGTTCCAAGAGAAGCTTGGGCTATATCGGAGGCTCGCATAGATCCGGAATACATGAAAGACTTCTTGAAAACCGTAAACATTGAGTCTGTCATTATTAAAGCCTGCGAGCTGGTTGATAATCTGGAACACCCAACGTCCAGACGAGAGTCTGCTCTATTGCAAGATGTTTTAGAAGCGGAATCGTTCTATGCTCCGCTGTGCGAAGTATTAGGGCTAGAAGCTTTAGGCTCGAAACTGCTAGGCCTAGCAAAACGTATCCGCCTCGAAAAGCTGAACAAGTTTGCTTCGATAGAGCAAGCAAGAGACATGTTATTCAATATAAAGACAGTCGGCGTCAGGCGTATATTGGAGAATATTTTCGGTGACAAATACGATGTTTCGCTTGTAGTCGGCCCTGATTATAGCGGAGAATGTCCTGCTGAAGTCGGCGAATTCGCAGCTCAACTACCTAACGGCTGTCTGATTTCTGGCAACTACCGCTTGAAGACTATCGGCTCGCTTGCTGATAAATTAAATCGCAGCAACGGCGATATGCCTATGGACCCATTTGCCATGATGGATATCTCGCCCGATAAGCAATCGTCGGCGAAAAATTTTGCTGAAATAGTGCAAATCCTTTCTGACCTGCCAAATGTCGAACTGCAAAAGGCAATTAGCAAAAAATCCGCTATCTATATCCAGGGCGCTAGCGATTATGTCGAGATTATAACTCAGACTTTAGCCGAAGCTGGCATAGACAAATCGCAAATTCAAACAAAAGAACAAACTGAAACGGACATCGAAAAAAAAGGATACAAAAAGATGGAAGTTTCAAAGGTAACGTTTATCACAAGACAAGAACATCCGTATAAACCTGGCGAAACGATCAATATTCCTATTGAGTTTCAGTTTTTAACCAAAGATGAGCGCCAACGATCGCGAACTGGCGACATTGCACATATTGCTTACAAATATATTGATACTAAACTCAAAAAAGAAGGCTACTACAAGCTGCCCGATGACGATCCTAAAAAGAAAGAGTTGGACAAAGAAGCTCGTAAAATGCGCAAGCTATTCGTGGGAGTTCTCAACGGTATCCATGATCGCATGAGTCGCCTGAACCCCGATAGCTATGAGACTAACGGCCAGTCAGACGAAGGTGGCGAGAAGTTATTTCGTGAACTTGAACACCTTTTGCAAGAGCTGGATATAATTGAATTATAACTGCTTAACAATTGATTGAATTTCAACGTTTATTTGCTTGGCTGTCTTGTAATAACCATTGTCATAACATTCTATGACATAAGACGAGGGCAATTCGCTAGCAATTGTACGATAAGCGGCATCAACACGTTTTTGAAAATTACTGCTGCGTAACTCGAAAGTATCTGAAGTGTCTATACTTTGGCTGCGCTTAGCAATCCGTTTTTTACGCTCGCTCTCGTTATCAAGGGTCAAAATAATAATGAAATCCGGCTTCATGTAACGTTCGTCTGTAAAAAGTTTAGTGATTGCCATAATATGATCCGTATTAATTCCCTCGCCATAGCCTTGATAGGCTAAAGTTGAAATATAGTTACGCGCCGAAATGACAACAGCGCCGCGATTTAAGGCTGGCGCAATTTTTTGTTGCCATAGTTCGCGGCGAGCAGCGCTAAATAGCGCTAGGTTAATTTCAGAATCGCGGGTTAGAGCGCCGTTTTTGATTAACGAGCGCAAGTAGCTAGCAATGGGCGTAGTTTTGCCTGAGTCTTCGCTGCCAGGCTCCTCTACAATTATCACTTCTCGGCCTTGCTGGCGATAGTAATCAGCTAGCAATTCAGCTTGGGTTGATTTGCCTGTACCGTCGTTACCCTCGATGACGATATAAGTACCGCTCATTGCATAATCTCCAGCCTTTACAATAATCCTTCGCTAAGACCAGCGACAGGTTGCGGTAATTCTACCGGCGAAGCATAAGCTCGCGGCAATAGCATCCACGGCCGCCAAGCAGCTTTAACAGCGGCAAGATCAGCGCTAATATTAGCTTGATAATTACCAGAAGCCTTGGCGTATTCGGTAGCCACTGGTCCGGTAGCACTAAAAACAATTTGCGCTATACGGTAGCCAACTGGTAGCACGATGTACTCATTTTCGTTGAGATTATGAACCTCCATAGTCCAGCGGTTAATATAACCTGGATCACCCCAACCAGCGCAGTAGCAAGCCGAGATGCCGATACGTCCAGTAGTACTACGGGCTTGCATACTAGTAGTACCTGGCGGCAGAATGCCAATAAATTCATGAGTATGCGCTAGGATTCGCTCGTTTGGCCGCAAGACGATGACCGGATGATCGTCATTAATACCCTTGAAATTATCAATGTTAGCGACGCTTTGATCAGTGATTCGGCGGCGAACTTCGTGCCACGGTTTGGCAATTTTGTATTCACCAAAGTAGCGCCGAACGTCAGTTTCGTCGAATGGATTAAATAACCTTTCCTTCCCCTGGCTGCCAGCTCTATAAAAATAATAGCCAAGCGTTACATCAACACTGCTACCATTGATACGCGCTGGCGCTGGGTCGCAAACGATATGACCATCTGCTAGTGCTGCTGCAATTTCTCTATCGCTATAAATGCTAGCTGGCTGCGATAATTCGGTCGAATCTGTTCTCATGTCTTTTCATTATACATTCACCGCTACCGCTTACACAACTAGCCTGTGATATGATTAAGTTGATGGGACGCGATCAGAAAAAACAGTGCAGCATAGTAGTCGCCTACGATCGCCGGCGCGGTATTGGCATTGACAACAAACTACCGTGGGGGCGCAGTTTGCCAGCAGATTTGCAGCATTTTCGCCAATTAACCACTGGCGGTACAGTAATTATGGGCCGCAAAACTTATGAATCTATTGGCCATCCGCTACCAAATCGCCAGAATATCGTATTAACTCATTCCAAGCTGGATGGTATCGCTACAGCTAGCTCGTTAGAAAATGCTTTGCAAATGGCAAGCAAAGATACGATATATATCATTGGCGGCGCAACCGTTTACGCGGCCGCACTCAAATTAAATGTGGTAAGTAGAATATACGCTACAGAAGTCGACGCAGAACTTCCGGCAGATACATTTTTTCCCGAGCTTGACGATACTTGGCGTAAAATATCAGAAGAATCACATGCTGCTGATGATGCTAACACTTATCCTTATATATTTGCGATATATGAAAAGTAGTCTTGCTATGCAGTAATATTTAGACTGAAATTGGCGCTTTGATGGCTGGCCATGGATCGTAGTTTTTTAACTTGAAATCATCAAGGTCATAATCATCGATTGATGGTTTCGGCGTGATATCGAGAGTTGGCAACGGGCGCTGTTGGCGTGTCAACTGAAGTTTTGCTTGCTCGAGATGATTCAAATACAAGTGAACATCGCCGCCCATCCAAACAAATTCACGCGGCCGCATATCAACCTGCTGTGCAATTATCATAGTCAGCAGAGCGTAGCTAGCGATGTTGAATGGGACACCCAGAAATGTATCGCATGATCGCTGGTCAAGCCGGCACGACAACCAGCGCCGCTGGTCAGGGTCGTTGGGATCAGCGGGTGTGGTATAGAATTGAAATAACATATGGCATGGCGGCAAAGCCATGTTGTTTACTTCGGCAGGATTCCAAGCAGTAACAATTAGCCGCCGCGAATCCGGACTAGTGCGTAGTTGATCAATAACGTTAGCAATCTGGTCAATATGTTCACCATTAGGTGCTGGCCATGCCCGCCACTGCGCGCCGTAAACCGGACCGAGATCGCCGTTCTCGTTAGCCCACTCGTCCCAGATATGAATTCCACGTTCTTGCAGCCAATGCACGTTAGTATCGCCCCGCAAAAACCAAATTAACTCGCCGAAGATACCTTTGGTAAAGAGCTTTTTGGTAGTAAGTAGTGGAAAGCCTTCGCGCAAATCAAAACGCATCATATGCCCGAAGATGCTGAGCGTACCAGTACCTGTTCGGTCATGCTTTTCGATGCCTTCTGCTAGAATACGGTCAAGTAAATCAAGATATTGTCTCATCCCTCCCCTCCTTCTAAAAATAGAGCGAGATGCTAGGTCTCGCTCTAAAATTATATGAGTTTATTTTGCTTGATAATCAACTTTGATACCGGGGCCCATCGTAGTAGCCACGGCAACCGATTTAATGTAAACACCCTTGATAGAGGATGGCTTCTGCGCCTGCAAGCTAGAAAAGAAGGTGTTAGCGTTTTCAAGCAATTTTTCAGCGCCGAAGCTAACTTTACCAACACTTAAATGGATAGCAGCCTGCTTGTCGACACGATATTCTACCTTGCCAGCTTTGGCTTCTTCGGTAGCTTTGGCTACGTCGGTCGAGACAGTACCGCTCTTCGGGTTCGGCATCAAACCTTTCGGGCCGAGCAAACGAGCGTACTTACCGAGTTTTGGCATGTAAGCCGGCGTAGCGATTAAGACGTCAAAATCAAGCGTGCCCTTGTCAAGAAGTTTGACAATAGCCTCATCGCCAGCCAGATCGGCACCAGCTTTTTTGGCTTTGTCAGCATCAGTGTCAGCTGCGAAAACGGCTACTCGGACAGTCTTGCCGGTACCGTGAGGCAGGACTACCGTTGAACGAATATTTTGGTCGGCTTGACGTGGATCGACGCCTAGACGAACGTGAATTTCAACGCTAGCGTCAAATTTGCTCGGATTGGTTTCGGTAGCAAGTTTGATAGCATCGGCGAGCGTGTAGGCCTTGTCTTTTTCAACTTTTTCGGCAGCCTGGCGGTAAGCTTTGCCGCGGCGTTCAATCAACGGACGAACCTTTGGCGCTGGGCCTTTTTTGACAGCTGCTTCGGCGTCGCCCTGCGGCGTAGTGTCGCCAGCTTCTTTGCGAGCTTCTTTTTCAGCTTTGGCTTCAGCCTCTTCGATAGCTTTGGCGCTGCGCTTACCGGCTTTGGCAACTGTCGCTTCGCGGACTGAGTGCTTTTCGTCGGCAGCAATTGCCGTTTCAATCTCGGCTATAGTATTTTTTTCGCTGACGTCAAGCTTGAGCTCGGCAGCTTTTTCTAATAGTTCGGCTTTTTTAGCCATCAGATATTTAATCCTTTCTGTGGTACAAGCGACTTGACGTCTCCCAACATTGATTTAATAAAACGTCTACGATTATACCAAAAAATAACTAGAAAGTCCACCTAATTTTCCAGAGGTAGTGTAGCATTACCACTATAAAATTATTGACCAAGATACTACGTTTTGCTATGATTGGTCTCATGTCCTGTGAAAATTACGATTAAAACAATAATAAGCCAGGACATAAATCCACGAGTATTTGAAGTTTAGCCTATCCGTGGGGGTATTTAACCAAGGAGATAATTATGCGTTTATACGGGGTCTTGACGACACTCGGTGCCGCTGGTGCAATATGCTTAATAGCAACACACCCAGCCTATGCCGAAACGAGTACGGGCCGCTCGCTACTACTCGCACAGCAAAATAAAAATAAATTAACGATTGCAAAGAAAACACCGCTGCTAGCTGCCCACGACAAGAAAGCCTTGCTAGCAAAAACCGACGAAAAGCAAACTAGCGGAGTTGATGACGATAAAACCAAAAAAACATCGTCTGCGCCAAAGGACAAATCTAACGAGACAAAACCAATTGAACAATCAACCTACGCGATAGTAGCCGCAGGCGACAGTCTGGCGTCAATTGCCGAAAAATACAGTACAACCTGGACGCGTATCTTTGACGCCAACGAGTCGCTCGGTAACCCAAATACTATTGACATAGGGCAGAAGCTGCGAATTCCTAGCGCAGAAGAGGTCTTGCCAGACCGCTTGTCAGCTATCGTTGCAGCGCAACAAGCAGCCGCCAGCTCTAACGCAGCGGCGCCATCAGCTCGGACTTCTACAGTTACTACGCGATCGTATAGCTCAAAGCCGATTAATTCATCAAGCTACTACG
The DNA here is from genome assembly GCA_013333845.2 of Candidatus Saccharimonadota bacterium. GTDB lineage: Bacteria > Patescibacteriota > Saccharimonadia > Saccharimonadales > Saccharimonadaceae > Saccharimonas. Next base: position 1,695 of record JABCNZ020000012.1, on the reverse strand, counting down.
TCGGCAACGGCATGTGGTGCACCGATTACGTTCACAGCCGCCGCCCAGACGTCGCTGTATACGGCAATGCCGGCTATGGTTGGATTTCCAGCGCTCAAGCTGCTGGCAAATCAACTGGTAGCGCGCCGCGCGCTGGAGCTGTCGCGGTGACAAACGGCCATGTTGCTTACGTCGAGTCGGTTAATAGCGATGGCAGCTATACTGTTTCAGAAATGGGTTGGAATTACCGCGCTGGCAATTACAACAAACGTACAGTAAGACCAGGCACATTCGGACAATTCATCTACTAAATAATTATAACTAGTAGAATTAGAAAAACCGCTACATACGCTAGCGGTTTTTTAACTTAGAACAGACAAATTACCCGCGTAAAGACTTATCCGCAACCTCAACTAGTTCGCGCACAATCACTGCATAATCGTCATATACGCGAAAACCTGCAGCATAAGCGTGTCCGCCGCCGCCGAAATATCCAGCTATCTGCTCTGACACTGGCATATTACTGCGTAATTTCCCGGTTAATTTACCGTCAGGGTAAGTTTTGATAGCGCAAGCCACTTCAACCCCCTCGACTAAACGCATTTCGTCAAGCACTAGAACGCTCGGATTATACTGATCGCTATATTTCTGGATTTCTTCCCACGGGATATGAATTACAGCTAATTTACCATCGAGCAAATATTCGATACGTTCAATCAAGCGGCCTTTATATGCCAAAATCTCTGGCGACTTTTTCATAAATTCGCGGCGTCGTTCTTCAATAGCTGAGTTGCTAGCACCGAGCGCAGTTAATTCGCCAGCGACACGAAACGAGTCAGCTGTGGTATTTTGTGTTGTTAAGCCTAGGCTATCGCTCATTATAGCAATCAGCATATTTTCTGCAGCTTGCGGATTAATTGCCCAGCCGGCAGTATGTGCTAGATTGTAAATCAGTTCGCCAGCTGCAACTACCGGCTGGTTGACATGGGTAGCATCAAAAGTCAGCGTCGAATCAGTTGCATGATGATCCAACACTATAACGGGATGCGTCTCAAGAAAATGACGCACACCTGGCATACTTAAACTTTTACTGATTAATAGTTCGGCATTAGTATCAACAATAATTGCTAAGTCGGCATTCGTGTCAAAATCGCTAGTTATTCGATCCCAACCGTGAATGTAACGTAAGTATTTCGGGGTATCAACTGGACAGTGCAGCTGAACGCTTTTCCCGAGATCGCTTAGAATTTCTTCCAAGGCTAAGCTGCTGCCGATACTGTCACCGTCAGGATTTTCCGCTTGGACTACAACAATTTTCTGCGCGTTATTGATAGCGTCAATAGCTTTGTCAAACATCACCTAATAGTATAGCAGCAATTAGCTAGCCTTGCATCCGAATTAGCCAGATAAACTCTGCATAGAAAGAGCAGCTTTACGGCTTCTTATCAAGAATGATTAAGTGTTCAATATGCGGCGTACGCGGGAAAAAGTTGTAGCCACGGTGGTGGACAATGTGGTAGTTTTGCTGGAGCAGGGCGACGTCGCGGGCTTGGGGGACGGGATTGCCGCTGAGATAGAGGATGCGCGGCGGCAGCGGTTGCAACAATGTCGCAATACCGTCGGAATGCAAGCCGACGCGCGGCGGGTCGACGATGACGAGTTCCTTGCCTGTAATGTAGTCGAGGGCTTGTTCGCTGGGAGCAAGGACAGCACGGG
>JABCNZ020000011.1 GCA_013333845.2 Candidatus Saccharimonadota bacterium | reverse complement strand
TGATGTGGCGACTGACCTCAAAACCTTGCAAAATGTTCTACAAAACCCCAAGCAGCGCGGTGTTTTTGGCGAATACTATTTGTCGAGTGTTCTCGAAAATATTTTGGCGCCAGGGCAGTATCAAACTCAGTATAAGTTTCGCGACGGCGAAATGGTTGATGCGGTGATTTTTCTTGATAAGGGTCAGATTCTGCCAGTTGATAGCAAATTTAGCCTCGAAAATTATAACCGGATGATTGAAGCTAGCGGCAAAGAGCGCGAGCAGCTAATGCAAAAAGTCAAAGCTGATCTGAAAGGGCGCATCGACGAAACCAGCAAATATATTCGTCCGAGCGAGCATACTATGGATTTCGCATTTATGTTTATTCCCAGCGAATCGTTGTATTATGATTTACTGATCAATAATGTTGGCCAGGGCGGCAGTTCGCGCGATCTGATAGAGTATGCCTTCCGCGAAAAGCACGTGATTATCACCAGTCCGACGAGTTTTATGGCGTATTTGCAAACGGTATTGCAAGGTTTGCGCAGCTTGCAAATCGAGGAGCAGGCTAAGGATATTCAGGTCCGCGTCGGCAAGCTCGGACAACACATCGCCAAATTTGAAGAGTATATGCAAAAACTAGGCAATAGTCTCGGTACGACAGTCAATCATTATAACAACGCTCATAAAGAGCTCGGTAAAGTTGATAAAGACGTAGTGAAGATCGCTGGTAGCGATTCTTCCGTCGAAGTATTGACGCTTGATCGTCCGTCGTCTATTGATAAGAAGTAAAGATTTTTGACTATCAAAATATCCCGCCGATAGACGGGATATTTTTGTTAAGAAAGTTAGGTTTAGTCTTTCTTTTGCCGGCCAGCAACCAACACGTAGAGGTTGGCACCGACAGCGGCGCCCGCTAAAGCGCCAACTAGCGACTCGAGCGAGAAGCGCGAATTGACAACTTCGTTAGAGCCAGCTGAACCAGTAGTGAGCTCCTTTTCGGTCGAATCGGTCATCGCTAGCGCAACAGCCGGGTTAAGGCTAGCACCCTTGACGTATGCGACGTGAGGAATCTCAACTTTATTAGAAGCCGAAGATGTTGCTTTGCTTTGGTAGTCGGCGATTGCTTGCGTTTTGGCGGTTGATAGCAAGTAGCCAGATGTCAAAATGCCGACTGCCAGTGCCAAGCCAACGCCGAGCGCCTTACCGGTATTGCAAGTTTCTTCGCGCGATAGAACTGCTGCTAGTCCGAATAGGAAGATAGCGGTGCCGACCAGCTCAATGCCGAATATCGACCAGTTCATGCTGCTAAATCCGCTAAAGCCGAAGTTGATTGAGCCACCAGTAACCCAGTTGGTGACGATTACAGCCAGCATAGCGCCGATGAATTGGGCGCCCCAGTAGAATGGCAGCAGGATTGTCTTGAGCTTGCGCATTGTCCACAAACCAAACGTTACGGCTGGGTTGACGTGCGATCCCGAGACAGCGCCGATGCTCATCACCAGCATTACTAGCGTGAAGCCGACAGCTAGCGCGCCAACGCCGCCGTCTTTGAATGTGGTCAAAGCAACCAGCGTCAATACGAACGTACCGATTAGTTCGGCAAAGATTATATTTATGATATTTGATGGTAACTTGGCGCTGCTGCGTTTAGTTGTCGTAGGTTTGGCAGCGGCAGTTTCCTTCTTTGGTGCTTCTACTTTTTCGGCAGATACTGTACGAACAGTCGTCTTGCTGGCGGCCGTTTTCTTGGCGGTCGTCTTCTTCTTGGTAGAAGCGGCTTTTTTAGTAGCCATGAATATTCCCTCCTTTACTGAAATATAGACATAGTATAACACAAAAATATTTTGGGTTGTATACATCTGTTATAATGATGATATGGGACGTTATTTTGAACAGACAGAAAGCCGCAGCGAGCTGCAACAGCGCATCGCTGCTGATCTGCGGGAGAAAGCAGCGCAGAAGGCAAAGCAAGAAGGCGGGCCAGTTCCGGGTGTTAGCGGCGAGCTAATCGAAAACTCAGAATATTTGAAAGGCACCAAGGCTACGACAACTCTAGCACCAGCTTGGGTGTTTATTGTGCTGATGGCAGTTGGCGTATTTGTGTTATTCGTATATCAGGTGAATAAGTAGGTTAGCGATGGATTTCGAGAAAGTTTTACAAGTTTTATCAGCGCGGGCGGCTCAGTCTAACCACCCGCAAGAAGTATTGCGCGCTCCAGAAATCAAAACGCTTTATGATCACATCAAGACTTTGCCAAATGATGAGCGCGGCGCTTTCGGCAAGCGCGTCAACGAGCTGAAAAAATCGTTGGAGGTGGTCATAGAAGTTCGCCGCCAGGAGCTCGATAAAGTCGATTTGCCGCCAATCGACGTGACGGCACCGATGGACATCAATGCACTGCAGCCTGATTTGCTGCCCAGCGAGCATGGCACGATTCACCCGCTGAGCGCCGAGATTGACCGCATTTCTGACATTTTCAATCGCATGGGCTTTGTGACGGAAGAGTCGCGTGAGATTGATGACCAATTCCACATGTTTGAGAGCTTGAATTTCCCGAAAGGCCATCCAGCGCGCGATGATTATGATACGTTCATGACCGAGGAAACTGATGTTAATGGCGACCGTTTGATTGCGCCGGCGCACACCTCGACTATGCAAAACCGCGTACTGAAAAAATATCATGGCAATTTGGAAAAAGGCGAGGCGATCGCTGCCATCGTGCCCGACCGGGTGTTTCGCAACGAAGACCTGGACGCGCGGCACGAGCACACGTTCTGCCAAGTCGAAGGCGTGTATGTTGCCAAGGGCGTCAACGTCGGCAATCTGATCGCCACCTTGCAAGAGTTTTTGCAGGAATATTACGGCAAGAAATTGGATGTGCGCGTCAACCCATTTTATTTCCCGTTCACCGAGCCGAGCTTTGAATTTGCGCTGAGCTGCCCATTCTGCGAAGGCAAAAATCCGGATTGTAAAGTTTGTTCGGGCGAAGGCTGGATCGAACTCTTGGGTTGCGGCATGATCCACCCGAATGTGCTGAAAGCTGCTGATGTCGATCCGAATGAGTACACCGGCTTTGCCTTTGGCTGCGGCATCGACCGCTTGGTAATGATGAAATACGGCATCGAGGATGTGCGGCATTTTGAGAGCGGGAGGCTGGACTTTTTGGAACAGTTTTAATTCTAAGTGGCAGATCAGACAACTATTCTTTGTGACTGGCTATTGCCAAAATAATAACGATAATAATTCTTTGGGTCTGATACAAAAGTGTAGTCGCTTGGCAAACTTGAGCGTACTGGTTCATTGATATATGGCTTGATGAGTTGTGCAAATTGATATTCGTCGGGTATCTGTTTCAATTCTTTGCTAGATAATTATTCATACAATAATCTTAAATTATATCAAGAAAAGTATACAGTTTTATAACCTATACAGATTTCATAGACTAAAATCTATTCAGCAAGGGAACGATATCCATTATCGTCAAACAGACTACTAGCCCCTGCTGCTTTATATAAGGCATCCACTGCCAAAAACATATCATCCTGAAGCGTTGGTCGATTATCAATGTTCTTATCATAAAAATCTTGCAACGATTCCGGATAACCCTCGTCTGGCGCGTCGTATAGGAATGTATCCTGTAGTAACTTCTTCTGCTCAGGCAGAATATCATCAAAAAACTCTGGATGAAAATCATAAAACCATTCAAGACGGGTTTGTAATTCTAGATATCTATCGTAGTTCATGACTATATTATATATAATTCAGGGAATGACCCCTCTCTGGATGTGGAGAGGGGCATCCTCGAGGACTATCTCACTCCTCGTCCTCCTTGTCGTCGGAGTGGTACTTCAGCCAGCTCGGCGTGCCCTCGTTGTACATGTAGTACCCGTCGGAGTGCGGTTCGCCAGAGGTCTGGCCGTGGTGCATGTGCTCAGGCTGGTTGGGGTCGACAACCCACGCTTCGTCGCCAGGGTTAGGGACGAGGTAGCTGGCGATGTCGTTCAGATCGCGCCGGTTCGGCATGATCATCTCCTGTCTACTCAAGGATGGCTGCATCTCAGCCTAGAGTGTATGATATAGAATAGAATAGAATAGAATATGTCAACCATTAGCGTCTTTTGACAAAGAAGATTTTACTAGAACATAGATTAAACCAGCAAACTGTATATTCACTCTCGTTTTTGTCTATACTGAAATAAAAACAATCAACGTCCACGTATCATTTCTTGTTGGTCAGCTAGGCAGGCGACTCTACAATCCCATGCAAATATCCCGATAAGGCCGCGTGACAACTTCTGCCGACTCGAGGCCGAGTTTGGTTTCAATGTCACTAATCATCGCCAGCGCACTGGTCTCATCGTCCGACAAAACCTCAACTTCCACGAACGTCCCAGCGTCCTTAATCTCATCAATGGTTACTGTTGCTTTCGGAAAGTCTGGGGATTGGAATGATCGCCGGTATTTGTCAACCTCGACCAGCAGTACCATGCCGAGGTTGGCGAGTAGCTGTTTGGCGATTGCCGCGTCACCGGGCTGAATCGGTAGGTTTGTCTCGGGCTTAATAATTACATTATTCTCCGTATGTGTCGCAGTCGTCGTTGCAGGTTTGTATGTCACCTCGGCAAAACCATCGCGCTGGCGAATCCGCAAGCATTCAACCGTCTGCATAAAATCGACATCAGGACGAGAATAATATGTATCAATTTCGTGGAGATTACTCTGCAGTTCAAAACCGAGGTCTTGCAGTCGTTTGATTAGCTCTTCAATATTGCTAGTTAGCTGGCGTTTGCGTTCGATTTCTAGTAGTTTTTTGGTCATTTGGTGGCCTTTCGGGTTCTTATCTAGCACTGTGTTTACCTAGATAATTAATTCATTAGCGCGAATAGCAGCGGCGATTCGACGGGTAATAGTGCTCATAAATTAAGGATAGAGCAGTTTGCTGCATCATGCAATAACTATTTAGGAACGTCTCGTAAGGTTTATGCTATAATTAAGTTATAAAGGTTATCAATACTGCAATCCTTGCTGGATATCAACGGCCAGTAAAAAGCAAAGTTCGCTTATGAAAGGTGTAAAAATGTCTGTAGCGCTCAGTAGCAAAAAGATAATACTAATCGTAATATGCGTGATACTTGCGCTGATAGCAGGATTTGCGGCTTGGGCGTTTCTGTGGCCTAGCCGTAGCGCCGACCTGCAGAAAGCCGATATCCAGCGGCGCGATTATAACCAGTCGGTGGCAGATATCCAAAAAATCATTGCCGATGATACCGCCAATAATGAGGTGCGGCCAGATTGCCGGCCGATTCTGAAGACTCACGGCAAGAAAACTGCCCGAGCAGTAATGATTCTTCACGGCGTTAGCGCTGAACCTTCAGGAATGGTTGAGCTGGCAGACTGGTTTTACCAGGCGGGCTACAATGTGTACGTACCGCGAGTGCCGCACCACGGTATGAAAGACAATAAGCTCCACGGGCAAGTTCGCGCCAGCGAGTTGGTGAAATTCATGGGCGACAGTGCTGGGTTAGTCAGCGGCCTGGGCGACGATCTAGGCGTGATCGGCCATTCTGGCGGCGGCACGCTGGCAACCTGGCTGGCGCAGTATGGCGATGGATTATTCTCGCGGGTATTACTGCTCTCGCCGTACTATGAACCGGACGCTTCTAAAGCGCCGAAGTGGCAAATGGCGCTGCTGCGCAATGTCTATGGCAACCATCTGCTGCCAGATCAATTCTTTGACGGCAATTTGTCATACCGGGCGCTGGCAAATTATGTCATTATTAAGCAGAATTATCGCAATGATTTGAAAGCTGAAGGCTTGAAACATCTCGGCTTGATAATTGGCAGCGATGACGATTTGATTGATAAAACCATGGCGCTGAATATCGCCGAGGGCATGGCTAAGGCTAGCGGCGCCGAATTTACTTACGAAACGACGCCAGCTTATATCGGCGCTGGTCACGAATTAATATCACCAGAAGACAAAGTCGTCAAGAAATACAAGAAAGAATTGTACGGCATGTACCTGCGGGTGTATGAGAAATAGTATTTAGTAGTTGCGTACTATTAGACGTTTTTCATTTTCGGCTTAGTTAGGTGGAGATCTGTTATAATGGTCTATTGTGACTGCACGTAAAGTAAAGATATCCACGAGACCGTCTAGGAGTGCCGTTTCTGACAGCAAAACCGTCAAGTCGCGGCTACATAAGGGGTGCCGCCGAAAAACACAGTCTAGCGGCAAAGCCATGCTTGCTCGTAATATTAAGTATCATCAGGCTGCGCCCGCTCGAAAAATGAGGATTAAAAAGCCATATTACGACGCCATCATGTCGGGTCGTAAAACCCTGGAGGTCCGCGTTGGCTATGGCAGTATTAAGCGCTTGCGGACTGGCGAGCTATTGCAGCTAGAAACCAGTCATGAGTCTGGCGCAGTACGGATTAAGTCGATTCGTACCTATGATAATTTTGCTAAAATGCTGGCAGCTGAGGATTGGCGGCAAATTGTACCGCAAGCCAAAGATAGAGCGGAAGCGCTTCGGCTTCTTCAGAAAATCTACCCGCCGCGCAAAGAAAAACTCGGCGTGTATGCTATTGAAGTTGCGAAATCAGAGAGCAGTGCTGTTCAGTGTATGTCCTAATATTTCATAGAGTGATTTTACACTATTTCAAGGATTGTTTTATTTAGCAAATTGGCAATTGTTTTTTCTTCTGCTAATTTCTGCCAAGTTTTTTCACCAGCAACAATGCCGATTTCTGAAATGTACATATCGATATTTGGAACGTTCATTTTCCCGTCGTTGTACGAAAAGGATTTAATGCGGCGAGAAATGCGTGCTAGAGTTGTTTTTTCTAGCATTTTTCCGATAACTTCATGGTATATGTCTCGTAGTTTGGTTCTGTCTGCTAAATTGCTAAGTGCGGCAAAGTCGCAAATACAAGACGTATTCTGGTCAATTTGTTCAGTACGCTCGCTAAGGTTATAATATCCCAAACGAACATTGGCTATGTCGGATACTGTGCCATGAATGACAAAAGCCAGATAATAAAATAAAGCTAGTAGTACCGTGTCGCTATTTGGCGGATGACTAAGATTACAAGAGATACGGCTAATCGATGTAGTAGGATTGTCGGTCTCGTACAGAAATTTGTGTTCGACAAGCTGACTAATAATAAGCGGCTGGTCGATTTCTTCAATTGATTGCCAATCGTTTTTGTTTAATTTGACCATGTTATGTTGGAGCTTATCAAGATCGTTGCAAATAATCGTACAATCATTTTCTGCAGCGATTTGACTCATGGCTAGGCTCAAAGATTCGTTATCCGTAAATGCTTGAAGTTGTCGCAAATCATACGCTAGATTAACTGCTTCTCCCGTATATAAATCAATATCAATAGTGATAAGTCCTGTACCCGGATAGTGCGTGCCGAGTGCAAAATAATCAATTTGTCGTAATAATCCAAATTGCTGCATGATCTGCTTTAATTTGGTCATCGCTAGATGCTCATAAATATGAGCTTCGATAGGCGAAGCAGCTTGTTTACAGATAAGGATTCGTTGCATGTTATTTTATATATTATCACAGAGAATATGGACAGTTTATCGACTTGTCCGGGTCGGAATGACTAGCGCCGCTTGCCGTTGCCGCTACGACCGTGGTAGTTACGGCCCTTAGTGTCGTGCTCCTTACGGTTAGTACCCTTGCGGTCTCTCCGCAGGTTACCACTACGCTGAACGGCGTTGTTGTGCCTGATGTTGCACTTGGGGCAGTAGCACTGCTGCCTCTTGAGCCCAGTGTCAGGGCACTTGCTGCTGCGAACCATGGTGTAACTCCTTCTGGAGTCGGGCGAGATGATTATCTCGCGAAGTGGAGTGTCTCAGTCTTAATGATCTTGAGTGAGACGCTGGCTTCTGCAATTACAAAAGCTGATATATATATCAATACTAGAAGAAGATGTCAAGGGCTTTTGGCTGAATCCTGTTATAATTATTTATTGGCAATAATCTTAAGAGTGAAAGGATTTTGCCATGGATGAAACAGTACTATCGCTAGCGGGAGTACTGTTTGTTTTGGTGATTTTTCTATGGTTTGAGCTGAGTGATTTGAGGAAGCGGGTTGCGAAACTAGAGAAAGGCAAATCGGCTAAAGGCAAGAAAAGCAAATAATACTTTTTAGGCGCCGCGACGGCGTATTTTTGCAATTAAGACAATTTTGTGGCATCATAAAAGATAGATGATTCAATATGAAAGGAAATCAGAATAATATGAGAGAATTACCACAATATCCCCAATTACCACGATATCCTCACCCAACTTGGCCAGACGCTATACCGTTGATAGCTAGGGTTGAACTGCCAGATATACCAGGAATGATAGAGCGCGGCTCAGAAAGTGATATAAATCCTTCAGTAGAAGCCGCACGAGGTATTGGCGAGGCGGCAAGCCGTGTTATGTTCAGAGATCCAGCAACTAGTATAGGAGCGCAGGGTGAGAATAACTCGACGGCCACGAACATGCTGGACAATCTAGGAAAACGCGCAGAAGCTGGAGAGGCTGGCGCGCTTGCTGCTCCTATTCCTCCAGAATCTCTAGAAATGCTCAATAATTTAAATGGAAGGGTCGAAGAAAGAGGCGGTCAGGCCAGCGAATAGACTCTGAATAATAGAATGGAAAAAGGTAAAGACTACGGGGAAGTCCCGTGAAAGTCCTGAATCCCGTGCAAGTAGGCTTGCGTGTGAGCTCAGGAGGGTTGATATGGATATATACAGACTGAGAAGAGAGCTTGAGGCAGCAGCGGTACAGCGAGAAGCTATTTTGAAAGAGCTTAAGCAAACTGTGGAAGCAAATGGTTTAGATCCTAAAGATTATTATGATGGCAATATAAACACCGTATCGCCGAGTGATGAATAGAATTTTGAATGTAGATGCTACCTCATTTTTGCACAAATTTTACACTTTGATTATACTGCAGAGGCGGTAGGCTAGTACGAAATAGTTGTAAATATAATGTTTTTGTGTTATAATAGAAAGGACAGTGATAAGAAGGAGCAATTGTAAATATGGCAAATCGTAACCATGAGTTTGGTGGTATAATGCCCATAAGCGGTAACCTATCACACGAAGGCAGAATGGCAGCGTTGAGTGCTTTTGGTGATGGCGCTAAACTGATGGGTAATCCAGACGGCAGCTTATATTTGCAACTTACTGATGAGCAGCCTGGTGCTCCTTGGCAAGGAGGGTATATGCCTAATTCTGTGGATCCAGAGGCTGGTGCGCGGAGTGATGAGGATGATAATTCTCAGGCGGCCTCTCCAGACACACTCTCTGAAAAAGCTGCTGACCGACGTACTTTTTTGCGAAGCAGACCAGGGTATTTTGGCGGTTATTTGGCAGGTCTTGCGAACAAGTTTGATCCGTCCTCGTTTGAATTGTAGACTAACGATTAGCATAGCAAATTCGTAGATTAAATGTGCTGGCTCTGCTCGCGATGATACTGATGTCGTCTAGACAGGCCAGAATAGCTGCTAAATTTTTCTACGAATGTAGTTGCTGAATTACTGATTTGGTTTTTGACTACCCAATCACTTCGCTCTGACTGCCATACTTAGCGATGATTTGTGTTGCTTGCGCCACGTCGTTTACGTTGTCTGGCGTAGCAATTGCGTGCCAACCGTCACTACCGAGCAAAATGCCTAAATCAAGCAGCATTCGGTCGATGTCGGGCGCTATCGAAGGCTCATCAGTATAAGATATGCTATGCAAATAATCGGCAAAGCGTTGATTCAGATCGGGCGAGCGTAAATCCCGGGCGACGGCCTGGACGCAGCGGATAATGTCAGCAAATTGGATTGGCCCCGATTGTACACTGAGATGCAGCGTATTAGTGACAGACATGTCTTCGGCGTGATATTTGATACGATTGTCATCAGTATAGACGCCAAATTGCAGGCTAAGCTTTTGGCTGATTGATAAGTTCAAAAAGTGCATGTATTCATAAAATAGCGGCAATGTTTCGGGCCGTTGCTGGCGGAATTGCTGAGTTAGCTGAAAGGATATGTAAAGTTTGCGCGGAATTGCTGACGGCTGGTTAGTCGAGTAAATTATACCGCTGATTTGGCTAGTGCTGCTATTCAGCCGCTTGATATTATCGATGTTTTGCCATGGCCGAGAGTCAAGCTGTCTTAATTCGTGCATCATTCGGCCGCTGTCGGCAACGTATAGCTGGTTTGGCTCTTCGGCCAGCAAACGGTACAGAGCTAGTGAAACCGGCTCGTTGTCCATCTCGCCGAAATCAGTCGGCAAGGTTAATATCTTGTTGGCTAACCGCGTGGCATCGACCGAGTGCCAAATACTCTTAATAATGATAATGCCGCCAGGGTAAGTGTGTCCGTCTAGCATGTAGTCGATTAGCTGGTACTGGCCTTGCTGGTACATGAATTCGGCCGCCGTCGCCAGAAACATATACTCGTATAAATGAGCCAACTGCGTGCATGGATGGTGCTTAACCATAGTGATGCGCTTCATTATATTAATTATAGCAGAGAGTTAGAGCTGATGCTCTTTGATGCGGTAGCGAACGGTTTTCACGAGCAATTTTAGCTCGCGTACGATAGTGTTATACTATATGTAATATGAAAGTCAGCCTAAACATTATCAAACAATTGATTAATTTTGAATTGCCGCCGGTGGATGAGTTGGTGGCGCGGGTCAATCAGCAGCTTGGCGGCGTCGAAGAAGTGATTGACCTCAACGCTAAATATGGCGGCGCGCGAATCGTCCGGGTGGTTGAGTGCGCTAAGCATCCTGATGCTGATCGACTGAGCGTGACCAAGATTGATGATGGCCGCGCAGTGGCGGATGTGCCGCGCGATGACAATGGCTTGGTGCAAGTGGTCTGCGGCGCGCCAAATGTTCACGCGGATATGTGGGTAATTTGGTTGCCGCCAAAAAGCACAGTGCCAGCAAGTTTTGATGACGACGAGCCGTTCGTGCTGGGTGCAAGACCGCTGCGCGGTGTGCTCAGCCAAGGTATGTTGGCGGCGGCGGATGAGCTGGCGATTGGCACGGATCACGAGGGAATTGTTGAGATTCGTGAACGCGACGTGCCGGCGGGCGTTGAGCTCACGGCAGGTGCTCGTTTCGCGGAAACGTTAGGGCTGGATGATTACGTGCTGGACATTGAAAATAAGATGTTTACTCACCGGCCAGATTGTTTTGGGCAACTCGGCGTGGCACGCGAGATTGCTGGGATTTTTCATCAGCAGTTTGCGAGCCCTGAGTGGTATAAATCAGTCCAACAGTTTACGGGCGCTGAGGGGTTGGATTTAACAGTAACGAACGATGCGCCAGAATTAGTGCCGCGCTTTATGGCGGTAGCAATTCGTGATGTTACCGTGCAGCCAAGTCCGCTATGGCTGCAGTGTCAGTTGGTGGCGATGGGCGGTAAGCCGATTAATAACATTGTCGATGCCACGAATTACATAATGCTCATTACGGCGCAGCCAACGCACGCCTATGATTATAATAAATTGCGTGGACATAAACTTGAGGCGCGGATGGCTCGTGACGGCGAGAAAGTCAGTTTGCTCAATGGCAAAGAATATGAGCTGACGAGTGACGACATCGTCATTGCTGACGGCGAGGGCGTGATTGGTCTGGCGGGAATTATGGGCGGTGCTGACACCGAGGTTTCAAGTGACACTAAAAATATCGTCCTCGAATGTGCTAATTTTGACATGTATGCACTGCGCCGCACGGCCATGCGCCACGGTATTTTTACCGATGCATTGACGCGGTTTAATAAGGGCCAGTCGCCGCTCCAAAATGCTGCCGTGCTGAAACGGCTGATGAGTATGGTTGGCGGGGTACAGGCGAGTGAAGTGTTTGATTTGAAACAATTTGATGACTGGCTTGATGATTATTTTGATTGAAAATACACACCAGCAAACATTGATATTGATAGTAAGTTTATCAACGAAAGACTAGGCTTGGGCTTATCCGACGATGATATTTGCGACTTGTTGAATAGCGTAGAAATAAAGAGTCATGGTCCGGAAGAAGAATTGGATTATATTTGCATCCAATCGCCATTCTGGCGTACCGACCTTGAGTTGTCGGAGGACATTGTCGAAGAAGTCGGCCGGCTATATGGCTTTGATAAACTACCGCGCCAATTGCCAATGCGCAGTATCAAGCCGGCGCCGAGGAATCCGCGCCGCCAGCTCAAACAAGCGATTCGCCAGAGCCTATCGCACGCCGGTGCCAACGAAGTCTTGACTTATAGTTTCGTCCACGAGCGTGTCCTGAAAAACGCCGAGCAAGACCCGAGCCGCGCCTATCGGCTAAGCAACGCTTTAAGCCCTGATTTGCAGTACTATCGCACCAGCGTGTTGCCGAGTTTGCTGGATAAAGTTCACGCCAACATCAAGGCTGGACATGATGAGTTTATGCTATTTGAAATCGGCAAAATTCACGATAAAGAATTGCCGCTAAACGACGAGAATCTGCCAAGCGAGCAGACGTTTGTCGACGGTGTTTACGCTAGCAAAAAGCCGCGGGCCGGCGCGCCGTTTTATAAGGCAAGGAAGTTGGTAGATAGACTGTTGGCGGATCTTAACGTTGAGGCTGATTTCGTGAAAATAGCGGAGTTGGATGCGGATGTTCCAGCGCCGTTTGACGGCCAGCGCAGCGCTTGGATTGTCGCAAAAAATGGTGACAAGCTGGGTATTGTCGGCGAATTATCTCAGACAGCGCGGCGTAATTTCAAGCTGCCAGATTACACGGCGGCATTCTCGCTTGATATTGAAAAATTGCAGGACAATTTGGCTGAAAATCGAGAGTATAATTACCGGCCACTGAGCCGTTTCCCATCAATCAGTCAAGACATCTCGCTACGCTCAAGCGTGGAAATTTCTCATAATGAGTTACTGCGAACGGTTCGGCAATGCTTGGACGGGTCAGAAAATCTACATTGCCAGATACAGACGCTTGGCGTATATCAGCCAAAAGACGACGCGACTATCAAGACTGTCACTTTCCGGCTAACGTTTACCAGTTATCAGCAAACCCTGACTGATGCTGAGGTCAAACCGATTATGGATAATATTGCGACGGCAGCGCTTACTAAACTTGACGCCGAGCGAGTGTAATTTTATTTTAGTTGTTTTTGACTAGAACGCAGCGGGCGCTCTGGCAGGTTGTTGCGCAACGTTACCAGACTGCGCCGTGTTGGGCGGCCGATAAGTACGCCGAACGAGGCGCCAGCAGCAATGGCTACCGCAATCAGTATAGCTCGCATCAATAACAGAGTACCGTCTACAGCGGCCGGATTAGCGACTAGCGCCATTAGTCCGTTATACAAGGTAAGGCCGGGAACTAGCGGCACGATACCAGCATCGATGATTGCTTGGCTAGGAATTCTGGTTAAGCGTGAAACAACAGTAGCTGTAAAGCCGACGGTAAATCCAGCGACAGCGTTAGCAGGGATAATTATCAAGCCTAATTCTGATACAGCTAACAGCACATAATAACCCAATAGTCCGCTGGCGCCAGTGATTAACAGTCCAACTGGCCGCGAATTATTACTTAATGCAAATGATGCCGAGATGATAACAGCGCCGATATACTGATAGGTCGTGTTTGTAAAGGATAAGCTGTCGGGAGTTGCGACGAACGCTAAGCCAAACTGTCTGGCGGCGTACAGGCCCATACTTACACCCAGTACAATACCAAGCGTCAACATCACCACTTTCAATAGCCGAGCACTAGCTGTGACGTAATATTCGTCAATTGCGTCTTGAAAGGCGCCGACAATCATCATGCCAGCTACTAGCAAGACGATACCGCCAACGGTTAATATCGTCGGATCAATCAAAGCAAAAAATTCCCAATATTTATGATTAACTAGCCACAATATACCGGTAGAGACTAACGTGACTGATAACGCGGCAATAATCTGAATGAAAAATGGCGGCAGCGCAGCGCGCCCTAGTAGCTTTATCAGAAGAGTAATTAAAAAACCTATAATAAAGGCAGCCAGGATAATCGGTATAGACGTCGTGTAGAGCGCAACTGAGCCGGCACTCAGGCCGCCGCCAGCAATATAACTGATAATGCCAGGATAGCGCTTATTGTTGGCAATGATGGCATCAAGTTCATTTTCGGCATCATCTAGAGTGACTTTATGGTTGGCAATTTGGCTGGCTAGGTTTTGTAATTTGCGCATTAGCCGGTAATCGGTAGCGCGCGGCGAGATAGTGCGGATCAGTGTCAACGGTTCGCGATCGATGCCGCGGTCTTGCGAGAGCGTAATTTGATTAAAGCTGACATCGATATGTACTTTTCGCTTGCAATAGGTGTCGGTTACCCCGAGCGCCATATGTACGACGCTATTCGCTGGCGTGCCCATCGATAGTAGATGGTCTGACATGTTCATGACTAGCCGCAAGGCTCGCATATTCGGCGTCAGTGTCTCGTCGATTTTCTCGATATCAACTTGATCAGCGTCATCAGTTGCCGTCAAGATGTTTGTTAGCGAGTGGCGCATGAAGCGAATCAGCGGATTCATATCTTGATTATGGCAAAAAATCTATTAGTATTCTAGAGGTATATGATGTCATTTTCACAACTCCTTCAGCGGGTCATGGTCGCGGTTGCTGGTATATCGAATGCTATCGAAATTAATCCGCTTTTGCTATACTGATTTAATATGGGTAGACAGGGGTTATCACGCGATCAAGTAGTTATTCAGCGCGAGAAATATGGTGAGAATCGGTTGCCTGACCGCGAAAATAAAAGCATTGTTAGGCTGATCTTAACAATTATTACCGAGCCGATGATTTTCTTGTTGCTGGCAGTGGTAGTGGTCTACTTTTTCTTGGGTGATTGGCACGAAACGGTTGTTTTGGCGCTGTCGGTAGTTGGCGTGGTAACCCTAGAATTGTATCAAGATTCTAAAACTGAGCGAGCGTTAGAAGCGTTGCGATCGTTGTCAGCGCCGCAATGCCAGGTGGTGCGCGCTGGCGAATATGTTACCATTCCTAGCGTAGAGGTGGTAGTTGGCGATATTTTGGTTGTCGGCGAAGGTAGCCGAGTGGCTGCTGATGGTAAGCTCATTGAATCGTCAAACGTCGCTGCTAACGAAAGTATTTTGACTGGCGAATCGCTGCCAGTCGAGAAGACTGCTGGGGGCCAAGTCTTCTCTGGTACGGTAATAACATCTGGGCACGGACTCGTCGAAGTGACCGCTGTCGGCGAGCAGACCGAAATGGGGCGCATCGGCCTGTCGCTGCACGAAATTAAGCCAGAAAAGACATTATTGCAAAAGGAAGTTGGCCGAGTCGTGCGCTATATAGCGGTGGCGGCAGTGCTCTTGGCAATGTTATTGACGTTGCTGTTTTGGTTGTTACGCGGCGACTTTTTGCATGGATTTTTGGCGGGACTGACGTTGTCGATTGCGATTTTACCCGAGGAGTTTCCTGTGGTCTTGTCGGTATTTATGGCGCTGGGAGCTTGGCGCTTGGCCAAGAGCAACGTGCTAGCGCGCAAGAATCAGACCATCGAGACGCTCGGCAGCGCAACGGTGCTTTGTACGGACAAAACTGGGACATTGACTGAGAACCGTATGGCGATAAATCAGGTGATTGCGGCTAGCGGTGAAGAGTCTAGCGACGCTAAACGCAACGAGATTATCACTTGCGGCATTCTGGCGTCGCAAAAAAATCCGTCCGATCCGATGGAAGAGGCATTCTTGGCGGCAGCTGATGACCTAGTAGCGATTTATAACGGCATGGATATCATCAAAGAGTATCCGCTAGATAGCCAGTCGTTTTCGGTAGCGCAAATTTGGGGGCGCAGTGGTAAGCCTGAGATTATAGCGCTGAAAGGCGCTCCGGAGGAGGTTTTTCGACTATGCCGCTTGCCCAGTGAGCAGCAAAGACGGCTGCAAGAGATTGCTGATGATGCAGCTGATGACGGTTTGCGCGTATTAGCAATCGCCAAGGCGGTAGCGGAAAACATCGAACTCTCTCGCGCTGGCTATCAATACGAGCTGCTAGGTTTGGTGGGGTTGTCTGACCCGATTCGTACCGAGGCTAAGGATGCTGTCGCCTTGGCGCACCGAGCTGGCATCAAAGTGATTATGCTAACTGGCGACCATACCGAAACAGCGCGGCGTATCGGCCGCGAGATTGGTTTGAATACCGAGCGAGTGATAACTGGTCAAGAATTTTTGTCGATGAGCGAAAAGCAGCAGCGCGAGCTTGTCAAAACTACAGAAATCTACAGCCGCGTCGCGCCAAATGTTAAGCTGGCGATTATTTCCGCTCTTAAGCAAAACGGCGAGGTGGTAGCGATGACTGGCGATGGCGTTAATGATGGCCCGGCCCTCAAGAGTGCGCATATCGGTATCGCTATGGGCCAGCGCGGTACCGACGTTGCTCGCGAAGCGTCGTCGATCGTGTTGCTGGATGATAATTTTGCCTCAATTGTTCAAGGCGTGCGTATCGGCCGAAGGATTTTTGCTAACTTGCAAAAAGCGGTGATGTATATCATGATTGTGCACATCCCGATTGCTGCGTTGTCAATTGCGCCGGTATTGCTTGGTTGGGAATTGATTTTACTGCCAATTCACATCGTATTTTTTGAATTTATTATTGATCCTGCTTGTACACTAGTGTTTGAGGGCGAGCCAGAGGATGAAGACACGATGCGCCGGCCGCCGCGGCGAATTTCGCAGCCATTATTTAGTCGAGCGGTAGTGTTAGAGAGCCTAGTGATTGGCGGGTTGCTGGCATTGGCGGCTGTTCTGATTCATGGCGGGATGCTGGGCAGCGGTGCTTCTAGCAATCAAGCGCGAGCGGTAACTTACTTAACGATAATTCTAGCTAATATTGGTATGATTTTGGCGCTATCCGGCCGCAAAATCATTCGCTTGGCTGTTAAACAGCGTGGCAAGAATGCCTTGGCTATTGTGGTGGTCGCGGCTTCTGTCGCCTTGGCGGCGGTCTATAGTCTGCCATTTCTGCGCAATTTATTCAAAATCGCAGCGTTATCGCCAGCTGAATTCGGCTTAGCGGCAACCGCGGCGATTATTGCGTCGCTGCTGGCGGCAATTGTGCGCAAACTATGGAAATAATCGAGATTTTATGCTATAATGAAAAGATAAACTAGAGAGGGGAAATAATGGCAACGTCAAAGAAGCAACGTGCTGGCATTTTGATTATTGTGGTCGCGACCGTTCTAGGTACGCTAGGATCATTCGCGGTGATGATTTTATCAATGCAGTCAAACAAGCAAGCTCAGGCGGACTACCAAAAAGTTCTAAGCGAGTATAAAAAAGAGCAAACTGCTTACGAACAAAAAAAACAAGCGCAAGCCGATGAATTATCAGCCAAATATTACGAGACGTTCAAGCAGTATTCTAGCCAAGTTGCAAAGTTCGAAATCGATAGCGTCAAATCGCTAGTAACCGAAGATCTAACAGAGGGCGATGGCGCATTGGTAGACGATAAAACTAATTTTGCGGCTTATTATATTGGCTGGGATGCAAATGGTGATATCTTTGATCAGAGCATTGATAACAATAAGCTGAAAACGCCGCTGCCGGTAAGCGGGTTGAGTACGGCTGGTATAATTAACGGCTGGAAAGAAGGCTTGAAAGGAATGAAAGTCGGCGGCGTGCGGCTATTGTCTATCCCAGCTGACAAAGCATACGGCGAGGCCGGCAGCAAAGACTCTAAAGGCAAGCAAATTATCGCGCCGAACATGCCATTGAAATTCGTCGTTATGGCGATTCCAGCGCCAGAAACGATTAGCCAACCAGATATGACGAAATTAATGAATGCATATCAGCAAGCTCAGCAAGCGCAGTAAGACGAGGAGGAAATCTGCATGGAAGATATAAAACCTGTGGTGATGATTGGCGCTGGCCCGAGTGCGCTAGCGGCAGCGATTTATACTACGCGCGAGGGTATTGCTACGACTCTTTACGAGAAGGGCGTCGTTGGCGGTCTAGCGGCAATTACCGATAAAATCGACAACTATCCCGGTTTTCCCGATGGCGTCCCAGGGATGGAATTAGCAGATAATCTGCGCAAGCAAGCTGAACGCTTTGGTGCCAAGATTGATTACGGCGACGTTTCAGCACTGCGCCATCAGGATGGCGTTAATATTTTGACAGTTGACGGTCAAGAGGTTAAAGCTCGCGCTGTACTGATTGCTACAGGCAGCGGTTATAAGAAACTTGGCATTCCTGGCGAGGCAGAATTTTATGGCCGCGGCGTGCATTATTGTGCGACTTGCGATGGTGCTTTTTATAAAGGTAAAAGGTTAGTCGTTGTTGGTGGCGGCAATTCTGGCGTCCAGGAAGCGATGTTTTTGACGCGTTTTGCCGAGCATATTGATTTGCTGGTGCGAAGTACTATCAAAGCTAGTAAGACTTTGCAAGACGATTTGCAGAAATACATTGATAATGGCAAAATTACCGTACATTTGCAAACAGTAGCGCAAGAGATCGTCGGCGAGGACGGCGCGGTGGCGGCGGTGCGGGTGCTCGAAAACGGCGCAGAAACGACTTTCGAGGCTGACGGCGTGTTCGTTTTCATCGGCTTGAAGCCGAATACGCAGTTTTTAGCGGATAGCGGCGTTGAGCTTGACGAGTACGGCTTCATCAAAACCGACGACCGTTTGGCGACGGCTTTGCCGGGCGTATTTGCTAGCGGCGATGTCCGCAGCGGCGCTACCATGCAGGTGGCTAGTGCTGTCGGCGAGGGGGCGACGGCGGCACTGAGTATCCGCGAATACTTAGAGGGTGTGAAAGCGGAATAGCTTCGACACTGGATGTCGGTGCTATTCGACGTATTTCTTGCGGAAAGCTTCAAGTTGTTTAATGATGGCTGGATCGCTGGTCTCGAGAGCGATTTCGCGTGTGCCCATGATGCCAGAGCCGCGCATGAAATTGTGCGACCCTGATAGTGCTATTTTCGAGCCATCAGGCATCGTGAAAACAATGAATTTGGCGTGCAGATATTGTGGATGCTGATATAGGGTTTGTTGCCGGCTGGTTAAAGTGCCGAGTTTGATGAGAAGTTTATTGATCGGCGAGGCGGTACGCCAATTATTGAAATACAATTTGGCATTTTTGCGCTTGAGAATGCGGTTGAGTTTGCCAGTCGGGCAGTACTGCGATACTAGTACGATGTTCTCAGCTTGTTCGGCTAGGTCGCAGGCGCGCTTGTAAATGAGAGAATTAGTTGGCAAACCTTGGTCAACCAGGACAGTCGAGTGTTCGTCGAGACCAAACATTGAATTGCGAATCGAACCGCCGCGCTTGTCGGCGCGAGCGATAAGGTATTGCTCGTTAGATAGCTTATCAGCTAACACTTTATTATCAAATCGGAACATGTAATCGACATTAGCTAGGCTCTCGTGGTCCATATTGACGCCGCCGCAAGCGTAGACTATGTCGTCAACAATCGACCACTTGCTATGAGTGCGGCCAGTCATTAGCATATTGGCCTTTTGACCGAGCCAGCGAAAAGCCACGCCTGCTCTTTTTAGCCGCCGTTCTAATTTCATGGCGTGAACGGCGCGCGATGGCTGGCGGCGCGGCGAACGCAGAATGAATTCCTTCGGTTCGAGATAAGTGAATGAATCAGCGCAAACCGAGGCTGGCACGCCGCGTTCAGCCGCTGCGCGCTCGACGGCGGCGATTACGGCTTCGGTGTGCTTATCATCGGCGCGAAAGGTAGTTGCTACCATATTGACGCGCTGCTTGGCGTTATCAATTTTAACTGCTAAATCCGACATATAGTCTTCTGCTGTCAGTAGCGTCGGACTCTTTTTCTTACTCATATCTCTATTAGTATACTCTATAGCGTAAAAAACTGGTACTATATAGGTAGTAACTGTAAGCAAAGGAGCAATATGGCAGATTTTAATAAAGTTCTTGATCCGGGAGACGTTGATGGCGGACTAGTCAATACGGTAGTAGAAATCCCCGAAGGGTCGCGCCTGAAAGTCGAATGGGATCGTCAGCGGGCGGCCTTTATGCTGGACCGCGTCGAGCCAAAAATCTTTGCTAAGCCGTGTAATTACGGCTTTATTCCGCAGACGCTTGACGAGGATGGAGACGAGTTGGATACGCTGATTATTTGCCCAGAGCCGCTAACGACTGGCGTGTGGTTGGAGGCGCGCATTATTGGCGTGCTGCGCTTCGAAGATGACGGCGAAGTCGACGACAAAGTAGTCGTGGTGCCAGCTGATAATCGCGACGATGATCGTATTAACTCGCTCGACGACATTCCGCAGCTGGTTAAGCAGCTTGAACATCATTTCACTCATTACAAAGATCTCAAGAAGCCAGGCAGTACCATCGTCAAGGGCTGGGGCGATGTCGAGGAAGCCAAGACGATTGTCAAACAATGCATTGACCGCTATAATAATCAGTAATAAACTTAAACGGAGCAAATTATGGATTATTATGATTATTCAACTTCGACTTATGCGGCTAGCAGCGATGTCGGTGCGGTTGCAGTTGTAATTTGGCTGTTTGTCATCTTAATTGTAATGGCAGTTTCCATACTAATGATTATCGCCATGTGGCGAATCTTTACCAAGGCTGGCAAGCCAGGCTGGGCGTCATTAGTGCCAATATACAACATGGTAGTAATGATGCAGATTGTCGGCCGGCCAGAGTGGCAAGTCGTACTGATGTTCTTGCCGTTTGCCCATATATACATTTCGATTGTGTTGCCGCTAGATTTAGCAAAATCGTTCGGCAAAACGACTGGTTTTGGTGTTTTGATGATCTTCTTCCCGGCGATCATGAATCCGATTTTGGCGTTTGGCTCGAGCCGTTATGTTGGTCCGGTTGCACATCAGCAGCCAGTCTACGGCCAGCCGCCGCAGCCTGGGTATTACGCACCGCAGCCAGCTTACGGACAACAACCTCAGCAACCGGTAGCCTATGCTCAACAACCGCAGCCATACGCTCAACCGCAACAACCAGCTGCAACGGTTGTCCAACCACAACTGCCGGTAGCTGAAGGCGGACAGCCGCAACCGCCTCAGCAGCCGCCGCAGGCATAAATGGTTGATGAACTTCTAATTGCAAACTTAGCGAAATAGCCAGAGCTTGTCTGGCTATTTTCGTTTTGGCTGCTGGCTGCTATTTTTTGTTGCGGCGAAACGGTGCTGTGCGCTGCAATAGGCTGCCAGCGCGGCCTAGTAGCGAGGTTTTTTTGAGCTGGGCCTTGAGCTTCATACGGGCGTGTCCAGTGATGACATATTCGTTCCAGCCGGGCTTTGGGCGAGCGCGCTTGTTGGTTAGAATCTCGACGGTATCACCGTGCTGCAATTTGTAGCTGAATGGTTCCATCTTGCCGTTTATTAGAAATCCGCTTGATTTAGCGGCTAGATCAGAGTGCACGCGGTAGGCAAAATCTAACGGGAAAGCGCCGTCTGGCAGGTCGTAAATATCACCCTTTGGCGAATAAATAAAAATCCGGTCGCCGAACAAATCGACCTTCAAATTATCAACGTCGAAATCTTTACCTTCGCGAATCATTGATGCTGCCGACTGCAAATGCTTAATCCAGTGTAAATCTGTCGGCAGGCTGGTCATTTTGCCCTTGATGTAAGCATCAGTTAGCTTTTGCTCGTTATAATGAAAACTGGCTGCCAGTCCGCCTTCGGCGTAATCGTGCATCTCGCGGGTGCGGATCTGGAATTCGACCGCTTGGCCGTTTTTAGTAACCACCGTAGTGTGCAGTGATTGGTAGCCGTTGGGCTTAGGCTTCGATATGTAATCTTTGATTCGCCCAACCATCGGCTCGTACATATTGTGCAGTTCGTTAAGTACCAGATAGCAAGTGTCGATATCGTCAACGATAATTCTTAGCGCGATCAAATCATAAATATCGTCGATATTGGGGACGCGCTTCATCTTCTTGTACAGGCTGTAGGTACTCTTGACGCGGCCGTCGATTTGGTGCTGGATTTTCTCGTCGCTGAGACGCGAATCGACAGCACGGCGGACGGCATCTAGCTTGCGTTGAGATTTCTTTAAGCGGCTATCCTTGAGGGCGACAGTTTGGTTGTATTCCTCGGGCATTAAATATTTGAAGCTCAACTCCTCGAGCTGTACGCGCAGCCGACCCATATTTAACCGATCGGCTAACGGTGCGAAAACATCTAGTGTCTCGCGAGCGATTTTCTTCTGCTTTTCCGGGCTTTTGAATTGCAGGGTTTGCATATTATGCAGGCGGTCGGCCAGCTTGATGATGATCACTCGCACGTCTTGGCCGACAGCGATGAGTAATTTCGTCAAATTATCGGTAGTGCTCGGCAAATACGATTCGAGGTTTTTCATGCCGGCGCGAGCTTGGCTAACCTTTGTAACACCGTCAACCAGAAAAGCAATATCTCGGCCGAATAGCTCGGTGATTTCCTCTAGTGTAGCATCAGTGTCCTCGACTGTATCGTGCAGTACGCCAGCAATCACCGAATCAATATCCATGCCCCAGTCGACCAGCATAGTAGCGACTTGCAGCGGGTGAGTGATGTACGGCTCGCCGCTTTTACGTAGTTGCCCGTCGTGTTTATCGGTAGCATAATGGATTGCTTTTTCTAACAATGCGACCTGCTCTTCACTGTAATGGCTTCTAGCCAGATTAACCAGCTCGACCTCGTTCATATCCTTATTATAGCAAATTTGCCAAAGCTATTGCGCTTTTGCTAAAATATTAGCAAAGATGGCTTAATCAAGGAGTGGGCATGGTGAAGATAAAGGTAGCGATTAACGGTTTTTGCCGGGTTGGCCGCAGTGTTTTCAAAATTGCGCAGAGCCGTTCAGATATCGAAATAGCGGCTATTAGGACGCATCTGAGCGCCGAGCAGTGCGCTTATCTGCTGAAGCACGACTCGATTTATGGCCATTATGCCAAGGCGATTGGTACTGGCGACGCGTCGCTATATGTTGGCGATCGGATCATTCCTATCATAAGCGATAAGCGGACAACCAAATTGCCGTGGGACGACCTCGGTATTGATGTTTTGATTGATGCTGGATGTCAGACTGATGCTGCTGAGCTGCGCCGCCATCGGACGGCTGGTGCTCGGCGCGTGGCGTCGTTGTCGCAGTGCGCTGATTTTGCGACGATCGTCATGGGCGTTAATGACGGATTGGTCAATGTCTCGACGGATATTGTCTGCAGCGGCGATGCGGCGATTAGCTCGGTAGCGCTGGTTATCGCTACGCTTGATCAAGCGGTTGGCGTCGAGGCGGCAACGATTACGGCGGCTGGTAATTATCATTTTGCTGGTTCGCTATTAAAGACTGAGCGTCTGGGCGACAGCGACTTGGTGGCGATGGCGGCTGATTACGGCCAGCGATTGCAGACAGTTTTGCCAAATGTTGCGAGCGCGGTAAGCGGGCTTGCAGTTAGCAGCCGCCAGTACGGTAATGTCGGGCTGTCAACGATTTCGCTATTGCTGCGCGAACCAGTCGCAGCCAAGAAAATAAACGAAATTTTAACGCGTGCTGCCCGCGAACCGCTATATAATGGTATTTTGGCGGTTACCGACAAAGAGCTGGTAGCCGAAGATTTTCGCGGCAATAGCTACAGCTCGACAGTTGATGCAGGGCTAACTGCCGTTGTCGGCGAGCGGCTGGCGCAAGTGTCGACTTGGTACGATAGTGAGTGGGCCAGCGCCAACCGCTTGGTCGAGTTGGCGGCTGAAACTGGACGGTATGCGCGGAATGTGCAGTAACTTACCTTTACAATAGAATTAATAAAAATCCTACTCTAACTGGGCTTGCCAGGGGCGCGTATTATGCTTATACTTGTAGTATGAAGATTTTTCTAGGAGCGGATCATGGTGGGTTTTATCTGAAGGAGAAGATTGAAGCTTATCTGACCAAGCGCGGCATCGAGTGGGAGGATGTCGGCGATAAGCTACTCGATCCGCAAGACGACTTCCCGCAGTTTGCCCAGATGGCCGTGACCAAGGTGTTGGGTGAGGACGACTCTACTGATCCGCGAGCAATTTTGATTTGCACTGGCGGCCAAGGTATGGCGATGGCAGCCAACCGTTTTCGCGGCATCCGGGCGGCAGTGATCTGGGATAAGTTCGAAGCTCATGAGTGCCGTAACGATAACGACTGTAACGTTCTTTGCTTGCCGGCGCGGGTGTTGGACGCTCCGGGCGACGACTTAGAACTCTGGAAAGAAATTATTGACGAGTGGATCGCTACGCCATTTGCCGGCGCGGCGCGGTTTGTTCGCCGTAACGCAGAATTGGATGCTTTCTGATGGCCGAGATTGTTCCAACAGTGCTCTGCGAAAATGCAGAAGATTACAAGCTAACGATTGAGCGTTTATCACCGTTTGCTAAGCGTGTTCATCTAGATTTGGCTGATGGCGAATTTGCACCGACCAAGACCGTCGAGCTGAGTGAGATGTGGTGGCCGCAGGATTGGCAGGTTGATATCCATGCTATGGTAGCGCGGCCGAGTTTGTATGTTGATGCTTTGGTGCAAATGCGGCCGTCGCTGGTGATTTTTCATGCCGAAGTTGATGAGGATTTGCAGTCTTCTATCCAGCAGCTCAAAGCTTCGGGTATTCAGACTGGCGTGGGATTGCTGCGCCCGACGGTGCCAAATACCGTCAAAGATGTCATCAGCGCAGTTGATCATGTGCTGGTGTTTAGCGGTGATTTGGGCCACTATGGCGGCAAGGCTAGCTTGATGCAGCTGGAAAAGGTTCGCTTGATTCGCAGCATCCATCCTAGCGTTGAAGTTGGCTGGGATGGCGGCGCGATGCTCGAAAATGTTTTTAGCCTGGCGCAAGGCGGCGTTAATATCGTCAACTGCGGCAGCGCTATCCATTCGGCGCCAGATCCGGCAGAAGCTTATCAGAAATTAGTAGCAGAAGTTAATAAGCAAGGAGTAATCTAGGTGGCTCGCGAAAAATTATCTATTCCACAGCTCAAAATAAAAGCCAACGATGTGCGGCGCGACGTAGTTC
>JABCNZ020000010.1 GCA_013333845.2 Candidatus Saccharimonadota bacterium | reverse complement strand
AGTACAAGTTTCTCAAACACGAGTTTCCTGGCGAACTCATCGTTGCCGCCATTGTCGCGCCAAAACATTTGCGCCACCGCCGTCTCGCAACTCGCCCCGAGCGGCCATTCACCGCCGAACAAGCTAACCAGCGCGACTGGTCAGAGATTGAAGACATCGAAAAAGGCGGACCAATAGCTATCGCTGATTATTATTTAATTAACGACAGCGATATCACTGCGCTATATGCCAAGATTAATTCGCTGCTCAGTACAACTGGTTTTGTTAATGTATAACACCTAAAATCAAAACTATTGCAAGTAAGTATAAAGTTTTTTAGCGTCTTTATGCTTGCGTAGCTTCGCTAGCGCTTTAGCTTCAATCTGGCGAATTCGCTCGCGCGTCACCGCAAATTCCTGGCCAACCTCTTCAAGCGTATGGCTCTTGCCGCTATCTAATCCAAAGCGCATCCGGACAATCTTTTGTTCGCGATCGCTCAGCGTACTTAGCAAATCTTTAACTTGTTCCTTTAACAGCTGATTCGAGGCTGATTCCTCTGGACTAATCGTACCTTCATCCTCAATGAAATCGCCCAGCACCGACTCGCCTTCGTCATCGCCGTCGCGGCCGACACCAGCATCCAAGCTCGAAATGTCCTGCTTGATTTTCATGACATATTCGACTTTTTCTGGTTCCATCTCTAGCTCTTTAGCTAGCTCTTCAATCGTTGGCTCGCGGTTCAACTCCTGTGTCATGCGCCGCTGCGTGCGCAGCAATTTATTGATGGTTTCTACCATGTGAACTGGAATACGAATCGTTCGCGCCTGATCAGCAATCGCCCGGGTAATCGCCTGGCGAATCCACCAGGTAGCATAAGTCGAGAATTTAAAGCCTTTATCCGGATCAAATTTTTCAACCGCGCGCAACAAACCAGTATGCCCTTCTTGAATCAAATCCAAGAAGTCTAAGCCGCGGCCCGAATATCGTTTAGCGATCGATACCACCAGACGCATATTCGCCTCGGCCATCTTGTCTTTGGCCTTCTTGTCGCCTTCTTTGACGCGTTTTGCCAATTCTAGTTCTTCCTCGGCGCTCAGCAGCGGGATTTTGCCAATCTCTCGCAAATGCAGCCGCACTGAGTCGTCCGAAATATCGTCGAAATATTGATTAGCATTGAGTACATCTTCAGGAGTATCTTCGTCCATCAAATCGTTGATATCAGGCTCATTGATGTCTTGATCTTGTATATTGTCGTCAGATGGCTTCTGCGCTTGGTCGTCGTTTGTCACGAGCTTTCTCCTTGATTATGTTATTTAGTGCCGCACGCAACTCTCTAGCCGCTGCCTCATCGCCAGCAGCTTCAGCGTCGCGTAATTTAGCTAATAATTCCTGTTGAGTTTGTTTGTTGTGTGTGTTCTCTTTCTCCCACAGCAGGTGGCACATCTCAATATAGCGATCGCCGCTATCCCACGCTGCGTAACGCTCCTCAGCGCGCAATGATACCATTTTTACATAAATATCAGCTTTTTGCAACTTTTTAGGGCGATTTTGCGGATCGTCTTCTTCGAGGAGTACCGTCGCTAATAACTCTCGTTCGGCACTGCTCCACTGCTGGCGGCCGGCGCGGCGCAATTCTTCTAAACACCTAGCATCATAAAGCGCCAAAGCCAAAATGTTATCCTCTAGCACCGCCTGTTCGTTCTTAATAATCGATGTATTTGCAACAACGGGTTTGAAAGTTTGTTTCTTGACTGGCTCGCCAGCTAATTTTTGGCGCACCGCCTCCTCGCTAGTATGCGACATAGCGGCTATCCGCTTGATATAGTATTCGCGCTCGACGGGGTCAGCTAGCCCGCGCACTATTCGCAGCGCTGCTGTAGTAAAAGTTCGCCGGCCGACCGCTGTATCCAAATCGCAGCGCCCGGCATGCTGGCGCAATACCCATTCGACAGCCGGCTCGTTGCGAGTTACCGCTTCGCGCCACGCCTGAACACTCGATTTGATCAATTCATCTGGGTCTTTAGCACCATCTGGCAACGAAATAATCGTCAGCTCAACGCCCTCGTGCGAAGCCAGCTCAATTGCCCGCTCGGTCGCTGCCACACCCGCTTTATCGCTATCATAACAGAGGCGAACATCGCTAGTCAGCCGTTTGACCGCTTTGAGATGATTTTCAGTCATCGACGTGCCAGCAGTCGCTACTGTTTGCGCCACTCCCGCTTGGTGGCTGCTAACTACATCCAAATTTCCCTCAACCATCACTACGAACCCGCTTTTGCGGATCGCCTCCTTGGCTTGACTCAACGCGAAAATATGACGACCCTTATCATATAGTAATGTCTGCGGCGTATTCAGATATTTCGGCGCATTCGGCACGTTGCCGATAATCCGCCCGGTAAAGCCAATTACTTGCCCGCCCTGATCCATCAACGGAATCATCATTCGACCACGAAACAAATCTTTGCCATAGCGGTTTAATAACCCCGCGTCGTTGATCTCTCGCTTAGTAAAACCTCTTTTTTCGAGCGCCGCCAGCAACGCCGTGCCGCTATCCGGCGCATAACCAATCTGAAAATTCTGAACAGTTTGCCGCGACAATCCTCGCTGCTTAAAAACATATTCAATCGCCTGCTGGCTACGCAATAAACTCTGTTGGAAATATCGTGCTGCTAGCTCGTTGGCTGCCAACAGCCGCTTTTTATAAGCATTGCGCTTTTTGGCGCCAGCCGATTGATATTCGCTGAGGTCAACCCCAGCTTTGCGCGCCAAAAATTCCATCGCCTGGCGAAAATCCATCCCCTCAGCCTCCATCACAAAAGCGAAAACATCGCCGCCTTTGTTGCTCGAGAAATCATGCCAAATATTTTTTTCAGGACTTACGAAAAAGCTAGGCGTTTTCTCGCCAGTAAACGGACTTAACCCCTTATAGCTGCGCCCTGCCCGCTTCAGCTCAACATATTCGCCAATCACATCTTCGATATTGAGCCGCGAGCGAATTTCCTCCTTGGCATCCATACATTTTAGTATATCACTCTTTACCTCTGTTATCGGTTGTGGTTAAATATAGATATGAATCAGGACCCGTACACCAATCCGCAACAACCGTATTCGCAGGGTTCTGCTAATAATTTACCGCCAGAAAACCCGCAGCAGCCAGCCGCACCGTACAATCAGGTCTACGGCCAGCAAACACCGCAGCAGCAAACGGCGCCTAATTCATATTACAATAGCCAAGCTGTCCAGCCGCAGCAGCCAGCATACCCGCAGCAAACATCCAGCCTGGCAACTAATCAGCCTGATCAACTACCGCAAATTAACCAAACCGCACCATCGTACGACACAGGACCGCAGCCGCTAAGCACCTTCCCAGTTTACGCCAGCAGCTCGGATGATGATTATAATACTGTTGACTACCTTAACCGTATCGCTCCGCAAGAACAGCACACCATCAATCGAATTGCTATATTTGCGCTCATTGGCACTGTTATTGCTAGCGTTATCATCATTTTGATTCTAATCATCAACCCTGGCGCATCTGATGCCAACAGTTTAATCCAGCCGATCCGCGATCGCACCGATACACTGAACAAAGTCGTCGATGAAAACGAAGGCCGCCTGACGCAGACTGAAATTGCCGAGGCCAACACTGCACTCAACAGCACCCTGACGACCATGCAGACTCGGCTAGACGCCATCATCAAAGAGCGCAAAATCCAGAAAAAATCCTCTAGTACCGAAAAAAGCTACCTAGAAGCCCTGCAGAAAAAGCTCAACGATTCCTACCAAAAAGGCAAGCTCGACAGCAGCTACGCCACCGCCATGACTTACGAATTAACCATTTTAAAGTCGCAGCTCAACAAGCTTAAAAAGGTTAGCGACTCCAAATCAATCCGCTCGTTCTGCGACGAATCCATTAATAATATCGACGTTATCCTCAAAGCTTACCACGACTTCGCTTCAACCAAGCAGTAGCAGCTATTCCGTCACCAGCCGATAACTTAACCGCGCCAGATCAAAAAGTTCTTCGTCGCTGAGCTGGCCGCTGCAAATCACCGTAATCCAGTGTTTTTTATTGAGATGAAAGCCTGGCTGAACCGATTCGTACTTTTGTTGTAACTTTAACGACAATTGCGGATCACATTTCAAGCTAATCCGCAACGGCTTTGAACCCTCGGCTATCAACGCAAACATCTTTTCGCTTTGGCCAGCATCTTTGCGGCCGACTTTGTACACAGCCACCTTATCGCCAAACGGATAGTCCAACCAGGCGCCTGGCAAACTTAGCAAAAACTCTTCAAACTGCTGGTGCGTCATAGCCATTTGCTCCGTATAAAGTATACCAGCATCAATATCGGCAAAACGACCAGCAGCGCCATCGTTATCCAAAACATTACGTCGCTATGAAACGGCAGCTGCGAAAAGTTCATGCCAGCTAGACCTGTCAAAAACGACATCGGCATAAATATCGTTGTTACAATCGTCAAGCGCTTCATTACATCATTCATTCGATTAGATACCACCGACAAATACATATCCAGCGCGCTAGTCAATAGATCGCGCATGGTATCGATTAGCTCGTGCACGCGCCAAGCGTAATCGTAGCTGTCGCGCGCATAAATCGCGCACTTTTCATCAAAAATACCGTATCGGCCGTTACTCAAACCATTCAGCATATTCATCAGCGGCAAAATCACTTTGCGCAAATCCGCCAATTGGCGCTTATACACAAAAAGCTGCTGCAACTGATGCTTGCCCGGATCGCGAATCATTGTATCTTCTAATTGATCGGTTACATCGTCAATTGAATTAAGAATCGGCATATACTGTTCGACTGTAAATTGAATCATCGTTGCTGCGATTAGCGACGGCGACAAAGCGCCTGGCCGGTACGCTTCAATCCGCTCGGTAACCTCGCTATCTAATTCGTCGCGGTGCAAGGTGATAACTTTGTTTTTGCTGAGCAAAATCGTCAACCCTTGCCAATGGACATTGCGGCGTTCAATACTTGGGATTTCCGCCTTAATCAGTAGCCAATCGCCACCTTCGACCGCTTGCGGCAGCCAACGGTTTTCAATCAAAATCCGCCGCTGCAACTCCGATAAGTTTAATTTTTCAATTAAGCTTTGTCGTACTTCTAGCGAATCCTCGCTGATATCATGCCATATTTTATCTGTCACACCTTCACCTTCTTCAAATAATATTTTAGTTCTTGAATACTACCACGAATGTCTTCCAGCGCCCGATGATCCTCTGGTTTGGCAAATTTCTTGCCGTATTTACCCTCAAACACCACTTTCCAGGCACTGACGTCCAGCATCCGATAGTGTAGTCTTTTTGACAACAAAGGCCACCATTGGTCAATAAATCGCCGGTCTTGATGAATTGAATTACCACCAAGTAAAATCCGCGGTTCATCCGCAAAATGTTCATCACAAAACGTAAGCAGCTCATACTCCACCTCGGCCAACGGCTTGCCCGAGGCATTTTGTTCCTCCAAACCGCGGCGCGCCGCTGGATGTTCATTCCAAAAGCTGGCGTTTCGATCCAGTAATTTCCTCAGCTTCTCTGAGTCGTGTTGTACAACTCCTTCATACGTCGCAATCTCCGTAAAATCCCAATCCGTGACGATCGCCGCCGCCTCCAAAATCTCATCACGCACCGGATCCAACCCGGTCATTTCCAAATCCATCCACAAAATCTTTTTTGGCTTGAAACTAGCTTTCATACTTCTAGTATACTACTTTTTGGCATCGTAGTAATCTTGCAAAAACTGTTCTGGCGCCTGCTACAGCAAGCGCTCTAATACAAAGAAATACCCCTCCTGGCGCGAAGAGGGGTCTGCCGCCCCGGCGGAGATTGCAGCCGAAAACGGCCGGACAATCCCTGCCGGGGCGGGATGGGAGAGTTTATCGCTTGGATTCGGGCGGCAGCCGCCCAAAAACCTCTCTAACGACCCTCCACGGGTCGAGGCCCAAATACATAACGGAGGCCTCGAACACTTCTCCGTACTTGATGCTTCTCAGGCATCCAATGCCCGAGAAATTCATCTTAACCATAATGAAGTCACCCGAAGATGGGAGATTCATTTTGGTAAAGATGTACACAGCGACAGGTCGAACTACACCGACCTGTCGCTTGATCTCCAAACTCGGCACCCCTAGGTACCGAGTCGGGAGCAAGCCAATGACCCTCCTAGCCAGCAGGGGAGGCAGGAAGAATTCCTGATCCTCGGCCATCTCGGCCTCCTCTCTGCCCCGTCCGGGGCTATAGTGGAGCCCGATCCGTTACCGAGCCCTCTTTAGCGCCGTGAAAACCACCATTTCACAGTACTAAAGAGAGCTCGGATTCTGCCGTCTATATTCTAAAATGCGCCAGAGGCCGATCATCAACCAGCCCCTCGTTACTATTATAACACACTGTTGTAGGTATTACTAGAATATTTACCAATATAATATCCCGATTTGAATGCATGATAAATACACGTAAGAGCCTCTCGTGTTATACTAAACCCATGACCAAACGTATTCTCCTCAAACTCTCTGGCGAGCAGCTCCAGGGCGAGTTCACCAGCGGCTTCGACCCCAAACGGGCCCGCTGGATCGCCGAACAAATTAAACCAGCACTAGAAACTGGCGCCGAAGTCGTCATCATGGTTGGCGGCGGCAATTACGTCCGCGGCAACCAAATCGTCGGCCATGGCATTCAGCCTGTCTCGGCCCATAATATCGGCATGCTCTCTACCCTAATGAACGCCATCGCCCTGGCTGATGTCTTCAACGATGCTGGCTTGCCAACCCGCGCCCTGTCCACCGTCGAAATTAATCAATTTATCGACCAATACACCTTTCGCCGCGCCCTCAGCCACATCGAAAAGGGCCGCGTGGTCATCGTTGCCTGCGGCACTGGCCGGCCGTTCCTGACCACTGACACTGCCGCCCTGAACCTAGCTTTAGAAATGCAGTGCGACGTTGTGATTAAAACAACGAAAGTTGATGGAGTGTACGATAAAGATCCTGCCAAATTCCCTGATGCTACCAAATTTGATCAGCTCAGCTATCACGAAGCCCTGACCAATCCCGACATCGCCGTCATGGACAAAGCCGCCATCGGCCTAGCCATGGACGAACATATCCCAGTTATCATCTGCGACCTCCTCACCAACGGTAATATCGCCCGAGCCGCCCGCGGCGAGACAGTCGGTACGCTGATTAGTTAGCATTTTTAATAATCGCCGCAATGACCGCCGTTCCGTCAAGCCACGGCCGAGCCTCAAAAATGTTAATCTTTCTTCTTATCTAATTTATCCAGCTTGAAAAAGTGCACAATCGCATACACCACAAAGGCCACCGCTAGCAGTGTAATCAGCGAACTGACAAACGCGCCGTAGAGAAATTCAGCTTTGCGACCAGCAATTTCGACGGTAAACGATGCCGCCTGCAAGCCTTTTTGCGAGCCGACGATCAGCTGTACTAGCGGGTCAATAACTGCCGTCACCAACTTTTTCACCGTATCGCCATCTGCTGTACCAATCGCCAAACCAACCGCTAGACCGACTATACCCTGTTCGCGGACAAAATTAACGAAACCTCCCATATGGGTGTCTTTAACTATTGTTTGCGCCAATTTTTTGTCAGCTAGCTTTTTGGCAGCTGATTTTTTGGCTTTTTTGACTGTTTCTGATGGCATTTAGCCTCCTTTAACTGTTTGATTATAACCTGGTTTCTTGTGATAAATCGCTCGTATTAGTTTATTCCGCGACCTTACAACGTAACCCTACAAGCGCTCCGGCGCCGCGATACCCAAAATCGTCAGTCCCGCCTTCAAAATATCAGCATACACCGCCACCAAACCAACCCGATGCGCTTCTTTGTCGCTGCCGACAACTTGATTCTTCTCATAGTAACGATTGAACTCCTGTGCCAGCTCAAACAGGTAGGCACAGATATGATGCGGCTCCAAACTTTCGGTAGCGCGGTTAACCGCCTCAGCGTATTCGCTCATTTTCCTGACTAACAGCCGATCTTCATCGAACAATTCCGTCGGGAATACAACCGTTTGTTCAGATTTCGCCAAAATTCCCCGCGCCCGAGCGTGTGCGTATTGCAGATAGCTACCAGTGTTACCCGTCAAGCTAACCGCGTCGTTAATGTCAAACACGACGTCGCTACCGATTTTCACCTTCAAGAATTGATAGCGCAGCGCACCCGCCACCACCGCGTCGGTCGGCTCGCCGCCAGCTTGCTTGATGGCCTTTTTGAATTCGTTGAACAGCCAATCGATAGTGATTACCTCGCCAGTGCGCGAACTCATCTTGCCGGTTGTTAATTTGACCAAACCAGTCGCATAATTAAACAACTTACCTTTCAATTCTGGAATTGCGAGTTCGCTAGCCGCGATCACCCCGCGGAAATACGCCGCCTGCTCTTCGCCGTTGACGGTAATCGACAAGTCCAAGTTCGGATAATCTTGATGTTTCAGCTGAATCAGCCCCATATCGTGCGCGCCGTATAGTCCGTTGCCGTGCGAACCGATGAACACATTATCAAACGCACCGTATTGGCTGCCCTTGAAAATGTACGCACCATCTGATTTGGTAAAGACCTCTGGGGTTTTGGCCTTAATCAAGGCCTTGCCCGGCACTTCAGTCTCGCTCTCGACATAACGCCGTTCAATTGGCACATTACCTAGCCGCGCCACATTGGCGTCAATTTCATCAAAGCTCCAGGCCTTACAAATCTCATACACCTGCTTATACAGCGGATCGTCCAACACAAACGATTGCTTAGCTAGCTCATCAATTTCTGCCCGTGCCTTTGGCGATTCTTTAGCCGCTCGTGCGCCTTCAACGTACATACGGCTCATAAATTCGTTGCGCTTGTCGGCTGGAATAGCATCTAGCTTGCTGACGTCACCGTCAATTTCGCGCAAAATCGCCCACATGCTCTTGCCGACATGCGTGCCGACATCGCCGTGGTAACTGACCCGATGCACCGCCGCGCCGTCCACCGCCAGCAAGTTCGCCATGGTATCCGCCAAAATCGAGTTCAGCGCGTGGCCGATGTGCATGGCTTTAAACGGATTTGGACAATTGGTCTCAATGACCACTGTTTTTCCTGCACGATTAGTCGCTGGCCGCACTTTCAGCAACTCCAACACCGCTTGGTCGCTTAACGTCACGTTGATGAAGCCCGGCCCAGCCACACTAACCTCGCTAAACTCCTGGCGGCCGCGCAGCTCCTCAGCAATCGCCTCGGCAATCTCGCGCGGATTCTTACCCAGCGGCTTGGCTAACTGCAGCGCCACATTCGTCGCAAAGTCGCCGAATTTTGGATCGGGGCGCGTTAACTGCACATCAACCTGCTGCTGATACAGTTTGTCAATTATTTTCTCCAGTGTAATAACACAATCAATCATAGACCATATTATAACACTTTTACTACAGTTAATCTTCCGTGCCGTCAAAATCTGGCTGGCGATACACCGATACTGGCGTAATATTACGAGCATGATCCGATTGCAGCACCGCTCGCAACATCGCTGTATCGTCGCTGCTCTCGTTGTAAGTTGGCTCGAAATCTTCTACTTTTTGTTTTTCTTCTTCTGCCATATTCTCATATTAGCATAAGTAGTATAATTTGTCAAGAGACAGCCGCTCTAATCAGTCCAGCAAACAGTGGATGCGGCCGCATTGGCCGCGAACGAAACTCGGGGTGCGCTTGCGTTGCGACAAAATAGCGGCAATTTGGCGCCTCGACAAATTCGACTAGCCTCCCGTCTGGCGATAAGCCCGACACCGCCACGCCACCGCGGGCAATCTCATCTAGAAATTGCTGATTCACCTCATATCGGTGGCGGTGGCGCTCCTCGGTATGATCCGACTGATATACTTTGGAAGCAAGCGACCCTGGCGTGAATACTGCCGGATAATTGCCCAGCCGCAACGTACCGCCAGTCGATTCTTTGCCCTCTTGGCCAGGCATAATATACACCACATCATGCGTCGTAGCATCGTCAAACTCCGTGCTGTTAGCATCGTCGAGCCCGGCTCGCCGCGCCGCCGCAATTACCGCTGTCTGCAAACCTAAGCAAATCCCCAAATACGGCACGTCGCGCTCAAGCGCATACTGCGCCGCCGCAATCTTGCCCTCAATCCCGCGCGGACCAAAGCCGCCTGGCACCAGCAGAGCATCAACCGTCTCGAAATCGCGCTCGGTAACTGTTTCGGCATTGAGCCACTTGATGTGCAGACCAACATTCTCGTGCCAAGTCGCACTCTTGAGCGCCTCGGTCACCGACAGATAAGTATCCTTGTTTTCCATATACTTAGCAACTAAACCGACAGTCACGATATCAGTTGGCTTTTTGCTTTGCAATTGAGTTAACGCTTGCCATTTCGCGAGATTCGGCTGAGCAAAATTACCAGTGAACTTATCGAGAATGGTCATCAATGGGCTAGCGGCTATCCGCTCGGGAATCATAAATACGGTATCGAGATTTGGCAGCATCAGCACTCCCGGCAAGTCAACACCACCGTACAAAGCAATTTTTTGAGCAACTGACTCAGGCGCTGGCTCGTCGCTGCGGACAACCACAATCTCTGGCACGATACCGAAACCGCGCAAATCGTTTAAGGCATTTTGCGCCGGCTTGCTCTTGAATTCCTTACTGGTATCAATAAACGGCACATAAACCACATGCGCGTATAAACAGCGTTCCTTACCAATTTTGTGAGCAAATTCGCGAATCGCCTCGATGAAGCTTAACCCCTCGTAGTCGCCCACTGTACCGCCGATTTCTACGATGTGCACATCGCTGCCTTCGCCAGCCGCAATGATTGACTCTTGAATGGCATGCGTTAAGTGCGGGATTAGTTGGACAGTTTTGCCGTGAAATTTACCGGCGCGTTCATCGGCAATCAGCTCTGACAATAAGCGTCCCGCCAGCGTAGCGTTTTTCTGCGTCAACTCTATATCTAGAAACCGCTCGTAATGGCCGAGGTCAAGGTCGGTCTCGGCACCGTCGCGCGTCACGAAGCATTCGCCGTGCTCTGCCGGATTAAGCAAACCTGCATCCACATTGAGATACGGGTCGCATTTCTGAATTGAGACTTTGATACCCTTGGCCTGGAGAACCGCGCCGATGCTCGCAGCGGTAATTCCCTTTCCTACCCCCGAGAGAACGCCGCCAGTTACGAAGATATATTTTGTCTGTTTGCCCATGTATGATTGCTCTTTCATGGGCCCTTATTATAGCATAACCGCTTAGAGTACGCTATATGTAGCGTGTCTATTGGCGACCCTCGCACATAGTTAGTGTTGCCGGATCAATTGGCGCTGATGGTAGGCCGTCAGCTTCAGCTTTTTGATCGGCTTCAGCTTGCGCTTTGGCTATCTCGCGTTCAATCGCCTCGAGTTTTTCCTCAAGCGTCATGTCGTCGTTAATTATCGCTGATGGATTCATTATTTCCCCCTTTGCTTATATTCATTATAGGCTAATAAGCCGCTTATTCAATTGCTAAAACTGCTACTTTACGGTGTTAACTTCATAATTAGTATTGGTGCTTTCAAAGAAATTAACCAATTCAAGCGTATCGTTGGCCGCCGCCATCCACTTGGCTGGATTAGCTACATTGTATTCTTTCTCGAAGCCTAATTCTTCTAGGCGGCGGTCAGTCATGAACTTGACATACTGGTTCACATAATCCGCATTCAAGCCCAAGATACCCTTTGGTAGCATGTCTTTGTTATAAGCCTCTTCAAGCGCTACCGCCTGCAAAATCAGATCGCGAATCTCGTCGGCGAATTCTTGCGTCTGCAAATCTGGATTCTCGTCAAGAATTGTCAACAGCAAGTTAATGCCGAAAGTTAAATGTAGATTTTCATCCTTAGTAATCCAATCTAGCAAACTGCCAACATTACGCAGCAAATTACGCCGGCGAAAACTCATGCCAACCATAAAACCGCTATAAAACCAAATACCTTCGAGCACAATATTATAAGCTACCAGATTGCGCACAAAATCTTTTTTACCCTCGGTAGTAGTAACATCCAGCTTATCATTCAACATGCGGCCGACATACTTGGTTTGGAAATCAGACTTGTCTTTTAGGCTTTTCTTGCCGTAGCCTGCCGCGTAAATTTCTTGGCGATCAAACGGAAACGTTTCGATAATGTATTCAAAGGTCATAAAGTGGTTAGCTTCTTCCCACATCTGCTTCGACAGATATAAGTGCGCCTCGGCGGCATTGACGTACGGATAGATACCAAAAGCTAACGACTTATTGATAAGTAATTCGTTTGGGTTCAGATAACTGATTACCGTCTTCAACGCGTGTTTTTCGTCGTCGGTCAGCTTCTCGAACGCCGCCAGATCTTGCACTAGCTGTACTTCATTCGGAAACCAAGTGTTAGCAACTGCCTGATTATACAAATCCATTGCCCATTGGTAGCGTACTGGCTTGAGTTGCAAGCCGTCGCGCAGGCCTGATCCCAAAATACCTTGCGGTTGTGTTGTTTGCGTCATATTTCCTCCTTATTATTGTGATTTTAGCAACGTTTATGATTGTTTGCGCCGAGCAAAGCCAAAACCGCTTACCCTTTTAGCGCTGTCGGTACGAACTTTCTGCACTGATTGCGATGTGACAGTGGTTTGCTCGGATTGGTGGCGCGGTTTGACATGCAGATAATATGTCGTTTTCAAACCACGGCGCCACGCTTCTGAATAGATTTCGATATATTCATCAATATCGCGCGACTCCAGGTACATATTGCGGCTAATTGCTTGGTCGACCCATTTTTGCGCTCGCGCTGCCACCTCAATAAAGGCGTACGGGCTCAGCTGAAAACTAGTTTTGTAGACGTCGCGGACTGCTTGCGGAATTTGCTCGAAACCTTGAATATCGCCCTGATTCGCCAACAAGTCGTCTTTGAGAGATTACAACAGATTAAGTTGTTTGAGTTTACGCACCAAATTAGCATTAACCTCTAGGAATTTGCCGTTGAGCGTACTGCGGCTAAAGATTTGGCTAAACTGCGGGTCAAGTCCTGGCGTCGTACCCGCCACATGCGAGATATTAGCTGTCGGTGCGATCGCCATCAAAGTTGCGTTACGCATGCCTTTTTTGACTTTTTGGCGCAGCACTTCCCAATCCAGGCGCAATTTACTATCAATTTTTACCTTAACGCCGCGCTCTGTTGTAAGTTTATCAACAGTATCGATAGGCAGTAGGCCCTTGCTCCAGCCGCTGCCAGCAAAGTTCGGATAGCTGCCGCGCTCAGCTGCTAGATTGGCTGATTCATCAATGGCATGGTAGCTGATAAATTCAGTTAGCTGGTCAACCAGATCGTAGGCAGCCTCGCTTTCATAACTAATCTCTAGCTTCTCCAAAACGTCCGATAGGCCCATATAGCCGAGCCCGAGCGCTCGATTATGCTCATTACTATGCATAGCTTCGGTAACTGGCGTGTTCGTGATATCAATCAAGTTATCCAACTGGCGCGTGGCGGAGCGCACTGATACCGCCAAACGATCCCAATCCCAAGTCTTATCAGCATTGAGAAAAGCTGACAAATTCATACTAACCAGATTACAGGTCGCAATATTATTTTCGTCTTCGGGCAAAGTTATTTCGGTGCACAAATTACTGAGATGGATTGTCCCGGTGTTATTGTTGAGCGCCCGCAAATTGATGGTATCCTTCCAGGTTAGCCAAGGGTGTCCAGTCGCTTGCAGACTACTGAGAATCTGGCGGAATTGTTGGCGGGCTGGCACGACTTCGAAGCGGTTAATTTTGCCGGCTTCTGCTAGCTTGATGTATTCTTGGTAGCGGCGGCTAAACGCTTCGCCGTATAGTTCGTTTAAGTCGCCGACTTCAGCCGGATCAAACAAATACCAGTCCTGCCCGCCTTGGACGCGCTTCATAAACTCATCCGAAATAAACACCGCCGTATCTAGAAATCGCGTCCGCAAATACGGATCGCCCGAATTCTGGCGCAAATCGAGGAATTGCGAAAAATTAAGGTGCCAATTCTCCATATATGCTGCCGCCGCACCCGCTTTCTTGCCCTTGCGCGACACCGCAAACAGCGCCGTATCAATCATTTTCATAAATGGAATCGGACCAGTTGACTCGGTATTGGTGGTTTTAACAGGACTGCCGGCGGCGCGCAGCTTATTCATACTAATGCCGATACCGCCAGTACCTTTAGCGATGAACATGGTATCGCGAATACTTTTGGCTATCGAAGCCATATCGTCTTGAACCTCCATGACAAAACAGTTGCTTAGCTGCGGAAACGAACCGCCAGCGTTAACCCGCGTGCTGCCGCCCGGACTGTACTCCAGATTAGCCATGTGGCGGTAAAATTTTATCGCCGCCTCGGTCGGATTGACTTCGTTAAAACTCAAACCCATAGCAATACGCATGTTAGTGAACTGCGGCACCTCGATCGGATCGCCGCTTTGACGCCGCAGCGCGTAACGATTGCGGTTGGTAACTACGCCGAGATACTTGCTGAGCGAATCCTTGCTCGGATCAAGCGCCGCCGCCAGCTTTTTGAGGTTAAATAGCTGCGAATCAGCCATTCGCTTATCTAGTAAACCCTCTTTAGCGGCTTGGCGAATATAGATGGGAAACTTTTGCGCATGCAGCTTTTTAAGCTCAGTTTTGTTAGTATAATCGCCGAGCACTTGCCGGTAGATAGTTCGCAGCAGCAGCCGCGCCGCAATCGTATCGAAATCCGGGTCGTCTTTGACATTTTGGACTGCAGTCTGAATAAGCGCTTCATCAAGCTGCTCGGTAGTAATGCCATCAAACAGCGTCAACTGCAATTCGGCCGCTATTTGCGCTACCTTCGTAATTT
Source organism: Candidatus Saccharimonadota bacterium (assembly GCA_013333845.2). GTDB lineage: Bacteria > Patescibacteriota > Saccharimonadia > Saccharimonadales > Saccharimonadaceae > Saccharimonas. Next base: position 28,613 of record JABCNZ020000010.1, on the reverse strand, counting down.
GGTCTGGCAAGCCTTCGCTAGCTGCCAGCAGAGTTAAATTAATTTTGTTAGCATCAAACGGCTGCTGGCTGCCGTCGCGTTTCACAACTGTAATATCTGCCCTCGTTTCCTTTCTTATTTTTAGCTGCTATTTTTGAGCGCAAAAAACTAGCTAGACCATCTGGGTCTGCTTTGCGCAATTTATTTGCATATTTGTCTATTTTACTAAACACTATACATATAGCGTCTGTATACCAAGCATAAACGCTAAATATGGATTTTTCAAGCATTTTTGCTAGTAATTTTCACAACTGGTTTAGCCCATGCTATCATGGAAAATATGGAACCTATTATTTCTATTGCTCATTTCAAGATGCAGTTCGGCAAAACCGAAGTCATCAAGGATCTAAGCTTCGAAGTCAAGCGCGGCGAAACATTCGGCTTTCTCGGCAGCAACGGCTCAGGCAAAACTACCACTATTCGCGCCTTACTCGGCATTTACCAGCCAACTGCTGGCGAACTGCTAGTCGGCGGCAAACCCTATTCGGTATCAAGCGGTATCAAACTGGGTTATCTGCCCGAAGAGCGCGGCCTTTACAAAAAAGAGCCGGTTATCGACATCATGACTTATTTCGGCCAGCTCAAAGGCATGAGCCGCCTCGACGCTCGGCAAAAATCGCTTGATTTTTTGAAGCGCGTTGACCTACTTGACAAAGCCAAAACTCGCCTCGACAAGCTCAGCGGCGGCCAGCAACAAAAAGTCCAACTCGGTATCACAGTCATCGATAACCCAGAACTGCTAATCCTCGACGAGCCAACCAAAGGATTTGACCCGGTTAATCGCCGGCTACTGATGGAAATTATCGAAGAGCACCAGGCCAAAGGCGCTACCGTCGTCATGATTACCCACCAGATGGAAGAAGTTGAACGCCTATGCGACCGCATACTGCTGCTGAAGGATGGCGCAGCGCGCGCTTACGGCACCGTCGCCAGCGTTCGCAAGCAATTTGGCGGCAAGTCGCTCGATGATATTTTTGTTCAAGTCTACAGCCGCAACAACGAGGAGAAGCAAAATGTATAATTTATCAACTGTCATTCGTTTCGAGGTTATTCGCGCCCTCAAGAAAAAATCATTCTGGATTCTAGCAATTAGCTTTCCGCTGATGTTTGCGGCAATTTTCGGGATGGTCTTTTTGTCCAATCAAGCTACCAACGACGCTGCCGAAAAGCTCAAAAACCAGTCGTTCAGCATTGCTATTACCGACGAATCAAAGATGGTCAAACCGCAGCTAATCGCCGCCTCGAAAGCCACCGAAATTAATCCCAGCGACAAGCAAAACGCTATTGACCGCGTCAAAAACGGCCAGCTTGATGCGTACATCTACTACCCAAAGAATCTCGACCAGCAATCAATTGAAGTTTATGGTAAAGATGTCGGTATTTTTGACAACGGCCGCTACGGCAGCCTGGCTAACAGTCTATTAGCCACCTCTGTTCGGTCAGACGTTAATCCGGCTATTCAAAAAATTATCCAAGGCAAAATCAACTCAACCAGCACCATCTACCGCGACGGCAAAATTCACGACAGCGTCCAAGAGATGATCTTGCCAGGTATCTTTTTGATCCTCTTTTATTTCCTAATCACTTTCTTTGGCAATCAAATGCTGACCAGCACCACCGAAGAAAAAGAAAATCGCGTTATCGAGATGATTCTCACCACTATCGAAGCGCGAACTTTAATCGTCGGCAAAATTATCTCGCTAATAATTCTGGCAATAGTCCAAGGCTTGCTGGTGGTCTTGCCGGTGCTTATTGGCTACTTGTTTTTCCACGACCAGCTCAAGCTACCATCAGTCGACCTCAGTAGCTTGCCAATCGACCCGCTACGTATCGGTATCGGCTTTCTAGCCTTTGCTAGCAGCTTCATGATGTTTACCGGCCTGCTAGTAGCTATCGGCGCCGCTGTGCCGACCGCCAAAGAAGCTGGCAGCTTTTTCGGCGTAGTAATGATTTTGCTGTTCGGCCCGCTTTATGCCGTTTCAATGTTCATATCAATGCCAGACGCACTGCTAGTAAAATTCTTGTCGCTCTTCCCGCTGACATCGCCAATCCCGCTGATGCTGCGCAACGCCGCTGGCAATCTAGGAATCGGCGAAGCAGTAATCGGTATCGCCCTGCTGGCCGTTTCTGCCGCTATCATCATTGCCATCGCCGTACGCATCTTCCGCTTTGGCGCGCTCGAATACAACCGCAAACTCAGCGCCAAAGAAATCTTCGCCCGCAAGTAATGCTCGCCTCTTATTGAGCAGGCTATTGCTAAAATTCTCTTTACGTTGTAAAATAGCGAAGTTGCAGCAACCGCTGTGACTTCGCTCCTTTACAGAGAGGACTGTTGTTGTGTCGTCGTCTAAGCTGGATCGCGCACAGAAATTCCTTAACGTTGCCAAGCAACGATATCAAGAGGCCTGCAAAACGAAAGAAGCCACCAGGCGTCACCGCGCCTTGACCCGGTCACAGGCTAAGACAGCTACAACCCAATCACAGGAGGCCGAGCAGCTGTACTATGAAGCTCAGTCAAAGGTCAAGGAGGCCAAGAGAGCACTTAAATCAGCACAACAGCAACGAGATTTCGCCGCTGTTACACTAGCTAAAATCCCTCTGTCGTATCTTGGTGCAATAAAGGTGCGCCACAAGGGAGCGTCAACCTTCGACATCTTCTATGGAGGTGTCGGAAGGGCTGACGGTATCGGCCACGGCCACGTAGTCGTGCACGGTCGTAGGGTTGTGTACAGACGCGACCCTTCTCTTCCCCTCACCTAACTGAAAGGACTCTAGAGCTGACCTGAGCCATGTCTAAAAACTGGCTCACTTCCATAGATATTTTACAGAACTAGATAGAATGATACACGAGACATCAGACAACAAAACCCAAGAAGCATTGTCTATATTGAGTAACCTAGACAAAGATGTCGATAAACCAGAGGATTGGAGTGCGCTATTTGCGATTGCTGACGAGATCAGTGCGCGCAAAACGAATCATCAAGACCGTTATAATGATAAATATGAGCAGTAGTAACAGCCAATACCCTCAAATGACCTACAAGCAAGCAGTCGAGCGCTGCAAGTATTGGGCCGATCAAACTAGACATGGCTGGATTGATTTATTGACTACTGATTATAGTGCAGCTATTGGTGTTTCTAACCAGTTAGTGTATGATGCTGACGTAATTTAAATTATCTAAAACAGCCGTAAACTGCCAATCTAAAAGGTTATGCTACTCTCTTGGCGGAGAGGGCGGGATTCGAACCCGCGATACGTTGCCGCATACACGATTTCGAGTCGTGCGCCTTCAACCACTCGGCCACCTCTCCTTACATAGGTAATTATACCTTACGCTGCTATTTTTTGCTAATATGTTAAAAATATGTAAACTACATACATATACTTTACATATTTTTAACATTACCACCATTTCCTCGCGCGCAGAATTAAACGCCATCTCTCGCCAAACTGCTGATAAAGATATAAAAGGCCTCTTGAATTTAGGGTTGACCTTTTCTGTCAAGCAGGGGGCTTCCGTACTATATTATGCGTCTGATAAACTAAAAACTATGATAAACAAGGAGTAATCATGGACGATTCAATTTTTACCAAAATTATCAAGGGCGAGATTCCTTGCCGCAAAGTTTACGAAGACGATGACGTTATTGCCTTTCTCGATATCAACCCGCTCAGCGACGGGCATGTGTTAGTGGTACCCAAAGAGCAAATTGATTTGATTTGGGACCTCGACAACGAGACTTACGCTCACCTCTGGCAAACTGCCAAAAATATCGCCCAGGCTATCCAGGCCGAGCTTAATCCTATGCGCGTCGGCGTAGTCGTTGAAGGCCTCGATGTGCCGCACGCCCACATCCATCTAGTGCCGCTGTATGACCGCGACACCTTGCAGCTCCATCACGACTACCCTGTCGATATTTCAGATGAACGGCTCGATAATATCGCCAACGGTATCAAAGAGCGCTTGATTGCCATATGATCACTGTTATCGCCGTTGGCAAAAAGCATGAGGATTGGGTGTCCAACGGCATCAAACGCTACCAAACGCGCTGCAAGCAGCCTTGGAGTTTTGAGTGGCAATTGATACCGCATAGCAAGCTAGATGGCCAGCAGGCCCGCCAAGAGGAGTCTGAGCGAATTTTAGCGCGTTTACATCCCCAAGATTTCGTAATTCTGCTCGACGAACGCGGCCAGATGTTTGACTCGCCTGCCCTATCGCGCCAGCTAAACGAGCTCTTTGTGCAAGGTAAAAATATCACGATAGTTATCGGCGGCGCCTTTGGTGTCAGCGCAGCACTGATACAGCGCGCTAACTTGGTCTGGTCGCTATCACCGCTAGTGTTTCCGCATCAGTTGGTGCGATTGATCCTCGCCGAGCAGCTATACCGGGCCCAAGAGATTGCTCGCGGCAGCAGATATCATCACCAGTAGATAGCCAACCTGCGCGCTAAAACCTAGCGGTAATCTGTTTGCGAATCATTCAAACACTGCCTCAGACTAACTTATAATCTTATTTTATGACATACTATTGACTTTTTATCATACTTGTGCTATATTTGTAAGCACAATACCTTAAAATAAACATGATTATGACATATTTTACTCACATCATTAACGCCTTATTCGCCGCACTCAGTCTGCTGATAGCTAGCGGCGTTGCTGTCCACGACGGGCATTTCGGGCATGCTATTGATATCAGTTTGACGCATGATCATTCCATGCAAAAGCTCAGTTCGCAAGATTTGCGAACCATCAACGAGTCGCGAATGCAGCACACCCATTCCGAGCATAATCTATCAGAAGGTATGCTCAGCAACAGTTTTCGCTACCAATCGCCTAGCATTTCGCCAGATCGCCGCCATCACCACAAAAACATTTTAGCCTTATTAGAAGAAGGTGGCCGGCACGCTTTTGATAACACGAATTTACCAGTTATCGACTAGCTTTTACTTGTTCGACACAACTTGCAGCTCGTTCTGTAGCCGGGTAATTAGCTCTTGTTTTTCACGGAGTGTCTTGCGCGACTCCTCGACTAGAGCCGGCGGAGCTTTGGCTACATAGTTATCATTTGCCAAGCGCGTCTCGAGCGTCCGGATATGCTGGCGTTCTTCGGCTAAACGTTTCTCGAGGTTAGCTTGATGCTCGTAAAGAGTTTCGTCGTCAATGTCTAGCCAAACGTCTCGCCCGCTGGCAGCCAAGCGTAATCCTCTAGCCCGATCAACATGTTCTACCGAGGTAACGCGCGCTAGCTTCTTGACAAGTTCAATATTATCAGCCACCAGCGAATCGTCCATGTACAACAGACCATAACGTTTATTGCCCGGCAGCTCGCTAACTACGTAGCGCGCTTCTGATACTAAATCTTTCAAACGGCCGAATGCAGCGGCAGCGATATCGTCGTACTCTAGGCGGTCTGGCATAGTTTCACTAGCTAAAATCGTATCGTGCCACGGCAAAGCCTGCCAAATTGTTTCAGTCAAAAACGGCGCGAATGGGTGCGTTAACCGCAAAATTGTGTCTAAAACATACGCGTTCATGTCGATATTTTGCTCAACTTTGCTAGCCTCGATATACCAGTCGGCTACATCATCCCAAACGGTGTGATAAATCGTCTCGCCGGCCTCGGCAAAATGATAGGTCGCAATCTGCCGATCTAGCGACTGTGCTGCCTCGTCTAGTTGGCGAGCAATCCAATGATCGGCTAGCGATTGCAGTTGCGGACTAGCTGCTGGCGTGCGGTCGCCAACCAAATTTTCAGTATAGCGAGCAATATTCCACAGCTTGTTGCAGAAATTGCGGGCTGCTACCACCTTGCCAGTATTAAACGCTTGCGGTTGAGCAGCACTGCGGCTAGCAATAATACCCATACGCAGTGCATCCGAGCCATATTTTGCCACTGTCTCCATCGGATTGATGACATTGCCCTTGCTTTTGCTCATCTTGATACCTTTTTCATCAAGCACTAGACCATGCAAGTACACATACTTGAACGGCACCTGGCCAGTCCGATACAAGCCCAGCATAATCATCCGCGCTACCCATGCAAACAAAATATCGCCTGCTGTCTCCATGACGGTATTCGGATAATACTTGGCCAGTTTGCCAGCATCCAAATAATCGGTAGTGATATACGGCCACTGGCCGCTACTGAACCAAGTATCAAGCGTATCCTCCTCGCGGCGGTACGTTGTACCATCTACAACGATTTCTTTCTTATCGACTTCGGTGCTGTAGCGCCAATCGTCTAGATTGGTCTTGGACTGAAACATTGGAATCGGAATGCCCCATGGTATTTGGCGGCTGATATTCCAATCTTTGATATCTTTGAGGTACTTAATGACAACATCGCCTTTATTTTCAGGGGTAAACGTCACTTCCTTGCGCTCAATCGCCGCGATAGCGTTATCGGCCAATTGGTGCATTTTGACGAACCATTGCTCTTTGGCAAGCGGCTCGATGACCGAACCGCATTTGTAACAATGTCCAACCTGGTGCTCGATATCTTTTTCGCCGCGCAGCAATTCGTCTATTTCGAGCGCTGCTAAAACGCGTTTACGAGCTTCTAGCGCCGTCATACCAACAAATTGACCTGGCACATTGATCATTTTACCGTCGAAATCAATTACCTGAACTAACTCCAAGTTGTGGCGCTTGCCCACTTCGAAATCGTTCGGATCGTGTGCTGGTGTAATTTTCACCATACCAGTGCCATAAGCTGGATCGACATAATCGTCAGCGATGATGGGAATTTCGCGCTTAACAATCGGCAGCAGCGCTTTGCAGCCGACAAGGTCTTTGTAGCGCTCGTCGTTTGGATTGACCGCTACGGCTACGTCGCCAAACATCGTCTCGGGACGCGTCGTAGCGATAATAATTTCACCGACTTTATCGATTAGCGGATAAGCGATTTCCCACAACTTCCCTTTTTCATTCTTGTGAACAACCTCGTAGTCCGAAAAACTCGTCTGATGCTGCGTACAGTAATTAACGATACGTTCGCCTCTATAAATATAGCCGTCCTGCCACATCTTTTCAAAAGTATCGTAGACAGTTTTGATAACTTTATCGTCGAGCGTGAATACCAAATCGTCCCAATCAGCGCCCACGCCAATCGCCCGCAGTTGTAATTCCATATCGCCGCGGCGTTTAGCTACGAAATCCCATACCTGCGCGTATAATTCTTCGCGATTGAAGTCAAAGCGCGTCTGGCCGTGCTTTTCTAGCTCGCGCTCGTAAACTACCCAAGTTTCAAAGCCGGCATGGTCAGCCCCTGGTATGTACACAGCATCATAGCCTTGCATACGGTGATAACGTACTAAAATATCTTGAATTGCCGACCCTAAAGCGTGCCCGACATGCAAATTGCCGTTAGCATTTGGCGGCGGCATCACAATCGCGTACGGCTGGCCCTGCCCTTTCGGTTTAAATACGCCAGATTCTTCCCACAAGGCGTAAATTGACGGTTCATATTCGTTCGGAGTATAAGTTTTAGCTAAGCTCATTTCATTCTCAATTCATTTCACGTGAAAATTAGCAAAATAACCAAGCATAGCAATTCCACAGTTTGCTATTCCTCACCTCTTGCTGTTTTTTATTCCACGTGTTTGTGTTCTATCCTATTATAGCACAAACGATGTATACTAAACATATGATTGATACAATACTATGCGACAAAAAAGCTGCCTGGGACAAGACTGTTGCTAAGTTTAGCGGGCACCCGCTGCAGCTCTGGGGATGGGGAGAAGTAAAAGCGGCGCACAATTGGCGCGTCCAGCGAATTACTATAGTTGACGGCAACGAAACAATTGGCGCTGCGCAAATATTACTGAGAAACCTACCTAAACCGCTTAATCAGTTAAGCTACATTCCGCGCGGGCCAGTTTACAAACAAGGTAGGGAAGACGATGTTTTGACGGCAATTGTTAATTACGTTAAGCATAATCTGCCATGCGCTGCGCTAACTATCGAGCCAGATACTGAACATCCGCTCCGCGCCAAAGGTTGGCGCCAATCGCCAAACAATATTCTGCTATCGCGCACTTTGATTTTGGATTTGACTCATACAACCGACGAACTATTGGCCGCGATGACTAAAAAAACCCGCCAGTATATCCGTAAATCTGGCCGGGTTGGACTTAGTATCAAACCGATAAAAACCCGCCAAGACATCGCTGCTTGCCTCGAAATTTATCGGCAGACTGCTAAACGCGCTAAATTTGCTTTGCATGACGACCAGTATTATTACGACATTCACGACAAACTAGGGGAGAACTCGCAGATTTTTGCTGCTTACGAAGATAACCACCCGGTATCATTTCTCTGGCTAGCGACTAGCCGCGAAACTTCATTTGAGCTATACGGCGGTATGAACGATCGCGGCCAAGCCTTGCGCGCTAATTACGCATTGAAATGGCACGCTATCACCGAATGTAAACGGCAGGGAATTAAGCGCTACGATATGAACGGCCTGCTCAACGACGGTGTTAGCAACTTCAAGCGCGGTTTCGCCAGTCATGAAAATAATTTAGCTGGTACTTACGATTATCCAATGAGCCAGTTTTATCCAGTTTGGCGGCATGGATTACCGCTAGCTAAAAGAGTCGTCCGCAGCACCAAAAAATTACTTGGTAAATAACCGATCAATATCAACAGCCCCGCGACGAAATATAACGATATTTGCATGCTCATCAAGGCCGATAATGGTTGACGGCTGATTATTAGTTATAGTGCCGCCATCGACATAAAAATCAACCTTGTCGCCAAAATAGGCTTTAGCCTCAGCAATTGTCGACGAAATTGGCCGGCCTGGCACATTAGCGCTAGTAGTCATCAGCGGACCAGTCCGCGCCAAAAGTCGCGACAGCGAAGGGTCGTCGGGAATGCGCACAGCTAAGTTATCTCGCGTTTGCTTGAGATAAGTAGCGACATTATCGGCATTAACAACCACGCTGATTTGACCAGGCCAAAACTTAGCTGCTAATGATAGCTGATTAGAGTCTAGCCCTAATTTCGCCAAATCATTAATTGAACTAGCGATTAGCGTTCCTGGTTGGCTAGCGCGTTTCTTGGTGTCATACATTTTTTGGATTGCTGCTGGATCAGTGGCCCGTGCTACAAGACCATAAACTGTGTCGGTAGGCAGTACGCCAATACCGCCGCCATTCAAAATATTGATCAACTCATCATTATCAACAGAGGTAAGTAGTTGTGGCATTTACAACGCTCCGGTCTTATTCCAGGCAGTTTTGACCATTGACAGGCTAGGAACCACCTCGAGAGTATACGGATCAGCCGGGCTACTTAACCGCGCCTGCTGATAGCCTAGCGCCGCAATCATTGCCGCATTATCAGTACACAGCTGAATCGGCGCGTACTCAATGTTAATCGGTAGTTTCTGGCGCAGTTGGCGGCGCAGTTCTTGATTAGCAGCCACGCCGCCAGCAATCACTACCGATTGCGGCTGAAAGTCCTGAAAAGCACGCAAGGTACGCTCAACTAGCGTCTCGACGGCTACTTTCTGGAAACTAGCTGCAAAATCGTGCTGCTGCGAGCTCGTGACAAGCCCTGGGAGCTCGTGCGATGGAAAAGTGAAGTCTTTGCCCACTTCGCGCTGCACGGCCCTTAGAACGGCTGTCTTGAGGCCTGAGAACGAAAAATTGTACGGATTATCGAGCTTAGCTTTGGGTAAATGGTATTTATCAGGATTACCCGACTCGGCCGCGCGCGCAATCGACGGGCCGCCAGGGTAGGGCAAGCCGAGAATTTTGGCCACCTTGTCAAAAGCTTCGCCGACAGCGTCGTCTTGGGTTTGCCCCAGCAGTTGATAATCACCGTGGTCGCGAAAGAGTACCAGCTGCGTATGTCCGCCCGAGACAATCAAGGCCAAAAGAGGAAAGCGCGGCTGAGATTTCGGTAAGGCAAGCTGAATAGGCCCGGGCGCTTGCTCGGTAATAAAATTGGCGTAGACATGTCCCTCGACGTGATGCACCGGGTAGAGCGGTTTGCGATGTAAAATTGCTAACGTTCGCGCTGCCAGCGAACCGATTAGCAGCGAACCAATTAAACCTGGCGCGTAGGTCACGGCGATAGCATCAATGTCGTCCCAAGTACAATCCGCTTGAGCGAGAGCTTCATCGACGACTGGGCCGATGGCCTCGATATGGCTGCGCGCCGCAATTTCGGGTACGACGCCGCCAAAATGCGCGTGAATGTCAATCTGCGATTGCACCACATTTGACAACATCCGAAAACCGTCCTCAACTATAGCTGCCGCGGTTTCATCGCAGCTTGATTCAATTCCCAAAACCTTCATCTACTTAATTGTACCACCGCCAAGAGGTCGATGCTATAATATCGGTATGAATTCACTCAAGAAAACTTTGAAAAAGGCCATTCCCGCTAGTTTATACCAATCAATTGAGCCAACTTATCATCTATTGACAGCTACTGCCGCTGCTACCAAAGCTGGTTATCCAGCGCACAATATGCGCGTCATCGGCGTGACTGGCACCAATGGCAAAACCTCGACCTGCTTCATGATCCACAAAATGCTAACTGAAGCTGGCATCAAAGCAGGGTTGATGACTACTGTCGCTTACGGTGTCGGCAATGATATTACGCCGCAAGTTGCTCATATGACAACAGTTTCAGCGCCGCTGCTACAAAAACGATTAGCAGAATTCAAGAAACAAAATGTCGAATGGGTAGTTTTGGAAGTAACTAGCCACGCGCTAGCCCAGCACCGTACCTTTGGCGTGCCAATCGAGATTGCCGTCATGACTAACGTTACGCACGAACACCTCGACTATCACAGAACTTTTGAGCGCTATTTGGCTGCCAAAACCAAACTATTTAAACTAGCCAGCCGCGTTGGTGTCATTAACGCCGACGATCCGTCCGCTGAAACTTTCCGCCAAGTCGTCAAACAATCGGTCAGCTACGGCCTCAAATCTGGCGATTGGCGGGCGCAAGATATCAATTTGAGCGCCCACGGCAGTGATTACATAGCATTAATTGATGGCGATTCTTACCACATTCATGTTAATATTCCAGGCGAATTCAATGTTTATAATAGCCTAGCGGCGGCTACTGTTGGCCGCGAGGTTGGCTTAACCAAAACCCAAATTGAACAGGGAATTGCCGCTTTAGCGGGCGTAGAAGGCCGCATGACAGTGGTCGACGCTGGGCAACCGTTCTCGGCGATTGTCGATTTTGCGCACACGCCAGACTCGTTCGAACGGTTGCTAAATGATGTTAGAAATACAACAAAAGGCAAGCTAGTGGTATTGTTCGGCTCGGCTGGCCGCCGCGACGAAACTAAACGCGCCATTCAGGGCGAAATCGCTGGCAAATACGCCGATGAAATTGTCTTAACCGAGGAAGACGATCGCGATATCAATGGCAATACCATCCTATCGCAAATCGCCTCAGGCGCCGAAAAAGCCGGCAAAAAACGTGAGGAAAATCTCTTCCTAGTACCAGACCGCACTGCGGCCATTAATTTCGCCGTCTCGCGAGTGTCCAGCTCGAAAGATACTGTTATATTCCTGGGTAAAGGACACGAAAAAACTATTGAACGCGCCGACGGAGCTCACCCTTGGAACGAAATCGAAACAGTGCGGCAAGCTATTTTGAAAAAGCTAAGTAGCGACGATTAGGGCTGAGAGTGCTTCTAAGCGGCTTAATAGTATGACTCATGATGACGCATGAAGTATAATCGGCGCACTAATCGTTCAATATATTTACTCCAAAGCCGCGACTTAATAGGCGAAACTGGAATCTCGAAAGCGCCAATATAGTCAGTGATATGCTTATTGAAGCTAGTTTTGAAGCGCCCCAGGCCATAGCGCGGATGATTCGGGTTACTCATTTCATCGGAAGCTGGCGTACCGCAGAGGTCGTGTTCGAGCGAGCCGTGCTCTTTAGCCCATTTGATTACTTCCCATTGCAGGCGGTGGCTAGCGCCGTAGGCCGTACGTTTGCGAACCGAAGCACCGTCTTTGTAAGTACTTTTGGTACCTAGAATCACCGCAAAAGCACCAGCCACCAGCTGATCTTGATAATAGGCAAAAAATAGCTGGCCTTGGTTGGCATCAGCGTATTGCTGGTAGAATTCGCGGTAGTATTGCGGCGAACGAATCGTAAAGCCAGCGCCATCGGCCGTTTCTTTGAACAAATCATACATCGCCTGGCAAGTTTCATCATTGACTGGCACCCGCTTGATGATAACACCGTCGCGATCAGCGCGGCGAATAGCGTGGCGGCCCTTTTGCGGCAGATCCTTAAGGATTGTATCAAGATCACTATGTAAATCGACTATCACGGTCGAGGCATTATATTGAATCGGCCGAGTAGGCAATAGTTCAATCGCGGAAATATCGGTGCCACGCAGTAATTCCGGCTCAATTTTGATAGTAAAAACGCCTTGCTGGCGAGCAAAATCGCGCAGCACCGGCACTATTGAAGCTAACTCGCTAGCGGTTGCTACGCCCGGACCTTTCGGGATATACCATACTTTACCGAATAGGGGAATATGCTTTTCAATAGCGCCAATTGCTAACTCGCCGCAGATAATAAAACGCGGCCGCCAGTTGGCTAGCCGCTTCAAATTTAAAAAAACCGACCCTTGCAGCATATTGCCGCGATCGCTATTATGAACCACTAGATTATCCCAGCGGTTGATTTCATCATCAGTTGCAAAACGAATAGTCATAACTATAGTATAACACCTCCGAGGAGGGCTTGCGGAGGTGTTATCGCGTGATTAACAGAGAAAATCTATTACGGCTGCGGGTTTGATAAGAAATCAATCTCTTTAATGACATCAAGCAAAGCCTGAGCGCGGCGAGATTCATCAGCAATATTTTTGGCGGCCTCATGCGCTGGCGCAATCAAGGTTTTGTCGTCCGTCGAGCGAATCAATAGCAGATAAGTGTCAAATTTTTCTTCGGCAGAGATGTTGAGCTTATCTACCAGCGGTCGAAGCTCTTTGATGGCTTCGTTCTTGACATTATCAAGATCGTTGTCAGCAACTGGCGTAACTGTAGCTGATGTTTTAGCCGGTTTTGGCTGTGCAACTGGTTCTGGCTCCGGCGCTGGCTCTGGCGGCAAATCAGGCAGCGGCGGCAATTGTGCTGCTGGTTGTGCGCTCGTTACGCTCGCGCCGTTACTTACGCCAGCCAAAACCTTAGCGAGATCCTGATCGTCGCTAATTGGCTGCGTTGTTTGCGGTTTTATATCCATGTGCCCACCCTCTTCATTACTTTTATGCTTTATTTAGTATATACTGTATCATAGTTATAGGAAATATCGCAAGAGAAAGGTGATTTTACATGCTAGATGACTCTAATATTTTGAAGCAAAGAGACAACGGAGGTGCTCTCGAAGTTGCGGCTAAACTTTATCAACAGGCAAATTTTGACTGCCAACTACGCGATGCCGAGCACGACGGCCGCGAGCTGCGCAACATCATCGTCGCTGGCATGGGCGGCTCGGCGCTAGCGGCCGACCTCGCTAAGTCGCTGCTCAACGACACGCTATCAATTCCGTTCGACGTCGTCAAGGACTACGGTTTGCCGCATTACGCCGATCGCAATACCTTAGTTATCGCTAGCAGCCACTCTGGTAACACCGAGGAAACTCTATCATGCCTCAAGCAGGCGATTGAACACGGCTGCCAAATTGCTATCATTGCTACTGGCGGAGAACTTAACGAGATTGCTCAACGAGAACATATCCTATCAGCACTCATTCCCAAAGATTGCCAGCCGCGCATGGCCGTTATTTATTCGCTGCGAGCGCTATTTGAGGTGCTTAATGCTTTCAAGTTGATTGACCGCACCTACATTGACGAACTAGCAGCTACTAGTGCTTGGCTAGAGAAGGAAAGCGCGCTTTGGACCAAAGATGTACCGACCAAGCAAAACTACGCCAAGCAGCTGGCCTTAATCGCTGTCGGCAAAACGCCGGTTTTCTACGGCGGTAGTTTGATGGCGCCGCTAGCTTATAAGTGGAAAATTAGTTGGAACGAAAATGCTAAAAATGTCGCTTTCTACAACTATTTGCCAGAATTCAGCCACAACGAATTTATTGGCTGGACTAGCCACCCAGTCGAGAAGCCTTTCGCGGTATTTGATTTGCTAAGCGATCTTGAGCACCCGCGCATTCTCAAACGCTTCTCGCTCAGCGATCAGATGCTATCTGGCAAACGCCCGAAATCAAACGTGGTACCGCTCGCAGGCAAAACACCGCTGCAGCAGATGCTGTGGGGTTGTATTCTAGCAGATTTTGCCAGTATTTATGTGGCAATTCTCAATAATGTCGACCCGACCCAGGTTAATTTGATTGAAAAGTTCAAAAAAGCCCTCGAAAAATAAACGCGCGTGGAGATAAGTAAAAATGAAATAGACAGAATAAGCGCTGTCTATTTTATTTATCGTCTATCGGTAGAAATTCGGGCTCTAGTGGTATTGCCGCAGCGATTCAATAGTATTCTTGCGCGCCGCTTTCAGGGCAGGGTAAGTACCGAAAATTACGCCAGAACCAACCGCCATCAACAACGCCGCAATCGCCGTTGACCAGGTCATTGTCGGCCCAAAGCTCATTTGCGAACTAATAATCACAGCTAACAAACAACCAACCAGATAACCACAAGTGCCGCCCAGCAGGCTAATCATCAGCGACTCGACTAAAAATTGCCCGATAATTGTCCGCTGGCTAGCGCCAACTGCTTTGCGGATGCCGATTTCGCGGGTGCGCTCAGCCACGCCAACCAGCATGATATTCATGATACCGACGCCGCCCACTACCAGCGAAATCGCTGCAATGGCCGCCATCACCGCTGTTAAGGCACTAAACAATTCGCCAGTCGGCCGGCCAATATCAGCACCACTTAGAATAGTAAAGTTGGCTTCGCCTAGGTGTTGTTTGAGAATTTTCTCTTTCAATTTATCTTTAACAGCCGAGACATTATCCTTGTCCTTTGCCAGAACGTTAATTTGTTGAATCTGCGTACTGCCTTTGTGCAGCAATTTACCTTGATTATAAGAGACAAAAATCGCATTACCGTAATCAACGGTATTATAGTTAACCGGGTTAGCGCCAGTCTTGACAACGCCGATAACCGTAAACTGCTGGCCGTACATCGTTAACATCTGACCAACCGAACGATCAGTGTTGAATAGTTTAGTTGACAACTCGCTGCCGATCACCACTGCCGAATCGTCAGTTTCTTCGCCGAGGAACTGGCCGGCGTTCATTTTGATATCTGCCGTCTTGATAAACGCAGGAGTAGTAGAAAGTACAACATTATTAGCCGCCTCAGCTCGAGAGGTTTTAGCGGTAGCATTCAAAATCATTAGCGGCACCACCGCGTCGATACCGTCAATTGACTTAGCGGCCTCGATATCAGCCTCGGTCAACGAACTGGTGCCGAATAACTGCTGCCCGGCTGGGTTGAGATAGGCATTCAAATCGCGCGTCTGCGCGCCCGGACGGACGATCATTAGCTTGCCGTCATAGGTATTGACTTGGTTAGAGATCATTCCGCGAGCACCGTCGCTAATCGCCAAAATACACGTCACACTAGCCACGCCGATAGCAATACCCAGCGCTGTCAGTACCGTACGCGCGCGGCTGCGCCGCAATGTTTGATAAGCATCGGTGATGTGTTCAACTGTCATTAACCTCATTTTTCGTCGTCCTCGCTCTTTTTGGCTGTCTTTTTAGGCTTATCTTTGGTAGCTTCTTTTGTTTCTTCTTTGGCTTTTTTAGTGTCCTTATCCTTGGCGTTCTTAGCATCTGCGTCATTCTTGTCTTTAGAAGCGTCTGATTTGTGCAGCGGGATTGCTACTTCCTTTGATTCGGTATGCGATTCAACTGTTACGCGGCGGTCGCTAGCAACCTTGCCGTCAAGCATGTTAATCACGCGGCTAGCATAGCTAGTCAGATTCGGGTTGTGAGTCACCATGACGATAGTGTTGCCTTTTTTGTGCAAGTTAGCCAGCTCCTCCATAATAACGTGGCTAGAGCGGCTATCGAGGTTGCCGGTCGGCTCGTCGGCTAGAATGATGCTCGGCTTATTCACTAAAGCCCGCGCAATCGCCACGCGCTGCATCTGGCCGCCCGATAGCTGCCACGGCATGTAATATTCGCGCTCCTGCAAATGAAACGACTTTAGAATGCTACTAGCCATTTCCAGACGCTTGACGCGCGGTACACCTTTGTAAATCAGCGGCAAAGCAACGTTTTCCAGCACCGTCAAGCGATTAATTAAATTAAAGCTCTGAAAAACAATACCAATCTTGTTAGAACGAATTTTGGCATACTGCCGCTCTGATAGGCGAGCGGTCGAGTGCTCCTCGAACAGATATTCGCCCTGGTCAGGCCGATCCAAAAAACCAATGATATTAAGCAAAGTCGTCTTGCCGCAGCCGGACGGCCCCATCACGGCGATAAACTCGCCTTCACGGATGGTCAGATCAATTTCATCGAGCGCATCGTGCGCCGCGTCGCCTATACCGTATATTTTTGTAAGTTTTTTAAGTTGAATTATCGGCCTTGCTGTCTTTCGCGCTGTCATATTAATCTATTATAGACAGGTGACGTTTAATAAATCAACCGATGAAGATTGTGTAAAATACTACATTTTTAATTAGTCGGACGCAGAGTAAAGCGCAATTCATATTTCTGGCGTTTTCTGGTAGAATTGTAAGCGAAGGAGAGGTGACCGAGTGGTTGAAGGTGCACGCCTGGAACGCGTGTGTGCGAGCAATCGTACCCAGGGTTCGAATCCCTGTCTCTCCGCCAAATATCACACCGCTTGGCTCGACGCCAAATCAGGAAACTTTGCCTCTAGTCGGCGCAAGCGCTTGTCTAACGAACCATACAAAGTATCGTCCACCAGCTCGCGGCTGCCAGATTCGTGGTAAAGTTCAAGTCGCAGACTAGCAATCTAGGCATGAATTTTGCCGTCTTCAGCTTTTAGCTCATTGAAACCCTTATCCATTCGCAAATCCATATCTTTCACGATATCAACCAACGTTTTATGGTCGTTGCGAATATCGGCGAGCTGTTCATCAATACTGTTGAAACGTTCGTCGATCTGTGCAAACTGCTCGTCGTTTTTTTCGAAGCGTTCATCGATTTGCTCAAACCTCTTGTCTATTTGAGTAAAGCGCCTATCAATTCTTTCAAAGCGCTTGTCTATCTGCTCAAAGCGCTTATCAATCTGAGCAAAGCGTCTGTCGATCTGCTCAAACCGTTCGTTCATCGTTTTCGCCAAACTGGCAACGATATCACTCAGTTTTTGTATCTGATTGGATAATTCCTCATTAGTCATACTTCTATTTAACCACAAACATCAGCAGCATAGCAACTGTCTGCCAAACGAAAAGCGCCCGCCCAGCAGGGCAGCCGCTCTCAATCATCAGACACGAACCATCCAATTCAGGCTCGTATAAAAACACGTGGTACACCCGGCGCGATTCGAACGCACGACCTCTGGTACCGCAAACCAACGCTCTATCCAGCTGAGCTACGGGTGCTAACTAGCTGATAATAGCATACTCAAACACTTTTCACAAGTGAAGCTTGGCTAGTATCCGATCGATAAAATCTGGCTTGACCTCTTTCATCGGCAGGCGCGCCGCTAGCATGTCGACAATTTTCTCGCCTGATTCCTCAGGAAAGTAAATATTCTGCCCTAATTGGAAGCGCTTGCGCGGAATTAACGCAATATGATGAACATTATTGATAGTGACAACATCAAACGATTTAAACTGATCATACAGCATTAGCCGGTCGCGAACATACAGACCCTTGCGGGTCAAGGTATAATCAATAATCTCTGGCGGCCGATGCGCGTACACGCCCAGCGCCACCGCCATCACTGGCAACAAAATGGTGAATGTCAGCGAATTAAACGCAAAATAAGCAATCGCCATCATTATGAGCGTCGCTAGCGCCAAAGCTGCATACCACATCATTGAACGCTCGCTATAGAGATGCTCTGGGCCTTGCCAGCGCACAAGAATTTCGCTATCGTCAGACTCGACCGCTGGCGTTGCATCATCGCCAAATGCTGGAGTATTGTCCTCTACTGAATTAATGTTAATTGGAGCAGCTGAATCTGCCGCCTCGGCATCAACTGAAGCTGGCTGGGTCGATTCTGCACTCGTATTTAACTCTGCTTCTGAAACAGCCGCTTGAAAAGGCGCCCCAGAAGCTGTCTCTGCTGGTTTTTGCCAATCTTGCGATGAGTCGTCTTGCATAACCGCATTATATCATGGCTGCAGTGATTACCACAAAAAAATAGAGGACAACGAACGGCCTCTACTTTTCTTGGCGGAGGAGGGGAGATTCGAACTCCCGCTACAGGTCTCCCCGTACTAACGATTTAGCAAACCGTCCCCTTCAGCCACTTGGGTACTCCTCCGAACGAAGCTATCACCAATAGTAAAGCTCCAATCGCTACCAGTTTAGCATATTTTACCATTGCTGCATAGATTTTTGATGATAACCATGTATACTAATAACTAGAAGGACTTCAAAAATCATTATGAAAAGCACTAATATTATCATTAGAATCCTAGCTTCAATCACCATCGCTATTGCTGCGCTATCGCCGCTGCCGGTAGCGGCTATCGGCTCAATCGCAGACGGCGCTAGTTCGGCGCGCGGCGCCGACCAGCCAACCACCTTATTCGGTGAGTCTGGCGTATTTTCACGAGTGAGCAGCGTCTTGCTATTCATCGTTGGCGCCGTTGCTGTAATCATGCTCATCATCGGCGGGCTAAAATATATCGTATCTGGCGGCGACGCCTCGAAAGTTCAATCAGCCAAAAACACCATCCTTTATGCGCTAGTCGGTATAATCGTGGCAATTCTGGCCTACGCGGCCGTTAATTTCGTCATCGGCAATTTTATACCTAGCCCATCAGGTAGCGGTATTGGCGGCAGCGGTACTACTACTGGCGGCTATGGCGCCTCCAGCCGCTAAAATAATTTCATTTTTATAAAAGTAAATAAGGCATTTTCTTGGCGGAGAGGGCGGGATTCGAACCCGCGGTGAGTTGCCCCACGCTGGTTTTCAAGACCAGTACCATCAACCACTCGGTCACCTCTCCAGCGAACCCATTATATCAGAGATTAGCTACCCTGGGTAGGCTGCCGCGCTACTACCGCCACCGACACCTTTTCGAATCCGCTAGCCAGCAGAGCTTTGGCAGCATAATGCAATGTCGCTCCAGTAGTGTAAATATCATCAATCAATCAATAAACAGCTAGCGGCCTCTGAGCTGTCGCAAACAAAAGCCTGCTTCGCTTGCTGCCAGCGCTCGCTCTTATCAGCAGTATGCTGGACTGATGAGGTTCGCCGATGCAGTATCATGCGGCAGGGGAGCTTTCGGCGTCGAGCAAACTCCTTGGCTAACCTCGCTGCGTGATCGAAACCGCGCTGGCGAACATGCGACGCAATCGTCGGCACTGGCACCACAATTGTCTCGACAGGTAATTCTGATACGCGCACATCTAGCAAATCAACAATCTCGCGATAAGCGCCGCCAACTCGTTCGAATTTATAAGCACCAATCAACAGCTTCAAAGCGCCGCTTCGTTCGCCAACATACCAAGCATTTTCAAAAGGCGCTCTCGGCTGGCAGCGACGGCATAAACCGCTAGAATTACGAATAGTTTTTGTGCACAGCAAGCACCGCCGCGAGGCTCGCAAGATGATGTTATTTTTACAATTGTCACAAATAATTCTGCCGATTTCACCGCAAGAACAACAGTAGTGGGGCGCTAGTATATCAAACAGGGAAATCATCATTGTGTTTTTTACACTCTTATGGTTTATACAGTTGATTATACGCTATGCATAGTCTATAATGATAGTATAAATTCAATCAGCCAACGAGAATAGTGGAGGACATCAATGGCACGTAAACAAGATGACGATCTGTTGATCGGAGACGAGCTGGCTGCAGCATTTCTCAACGATGACAGTTTAACGAATGATAATAACTCGCCAGCCGCAGCGGCACCTCAGCAGCAGACCGATGATAGCGCCTGGCAAGAGCAGGAAGAAGACTTTCCAGGCCAGCTAGCCGTTGACGTCTACGAGACTGACGAATTGCTAGTGATTAAGGCTCGTACCGCCGGCGTCAACAAGGAAGACCTCGATGTAAGCATCTCTGATGGTATCTTAACTATCAGCGGCACGCTGTCGAGTGGCGACGACACCGCCGTTTCGCGCTGGCATATCCAGGAATGTTATTGGGGCGAATTCAGCCGTACGCTAGCATTGCCAGTAGCTGTTAAAGAAGACGAGGTGTCGGCAGTGCTCAAGGATGGCGTTCTAACTATTAGCTTCACCAAGGTCAAACAAGAACAAGCCAAAAAGATCGCTATCCAATAGAGAAGGGAAAATTAGATAAAATAACCCGCAAGCAAACGCAAGCGGGTTTTTTGTTGTATAAACCAAAAACTAGCGTACCGGTGGGAGAAAGCGAAACATATAAAATAACCGCGCCAAATTAGCGCGGTTGTTTTACTTTGAAAGCAGCAGATATTATTCCGACTTAACGAAGCTGGAAACCACGAAGTTGACCGCCGCATAGGCTAGAATAGCTACTACGATACCAATTATCGAGTACAAAATAGTATTTTTAGCCGACTGCACTTGCGTCTGGTCGCCCTGCGAGGTAACATAGCGAAAGCCGCCGATAATTAGCATAATCACCGATACGGCACCGATGACAAACAATAGAACGTTAGTGACGATGCGGAAAATAGGCGTCTGATCAGTACCTTCACAACCAGATTCATTACCAAACAGACAAGCCGATTGATCGGTGCCTTTAGCTGACTTAGCTCCACCCGACACAGTCAAAGGTGGCTTTTCAGTTGAAGGGTCAGCAAATGCTGGCGTCGCTTGAAACATCACGCCTACCACCGATAGCGCCAGTGCTGGCACCGCTAGCAAACCGACAATACTATCTTTATTTAGTTTAATTCTCATACGGTCGATCCTTTCTGTATGATTTATTGATCTTATACGGATTATTATACAACATTTGGTAAATAATTGGGATTGCTTTTACGCTACATTACTAGATAGTAACAGATATAGTAAGTAGATCAGCCCACAAACTGAGTAACGACAAAACTAACAATCGCATAAGCAGCTATCGCCACTATCAACCCGATGACAGCATACAAAATGGTATTCTTGGCTGATTGCATTTGCGTTTGGTCGCCCTGCGAGGTGACGTAGCGAAAGCCGCCAATAATAATCATAATCACTGACACAGAACCCATCAGGAATAAAAGAATATTAGTGATCTTACCCATAAGACTATGAATAGACAGAGGGGTACTATCAGCGCCAGATGCATGCAAACCTTGATTTATACAATCACTAACACTACCGCATGCCGCAGCAGCCGGCAAACTGAATCCAACAACCATAGACACACCTAGCGCTATAGATAGTATTGATAATTTTATGTATTTTTTCATATTCTTGTCTCTCCTTCAGTTTAATTCATAATAAATGTAAATTATCTGCAATAAATTGAATAATCGGTCCAGCAACTGCTGCTAATACCAACCCAATTACGGCGTATAGAATAGTATTTTTAGCGGACTGCAATTGCTGCTGATTACCTTGCGAAGTAGCATAGCGAAAACCGCCGATAATAACCACAATTATTGATATAAACCCCAAAAACCATATCGACCACATGATAGGCTCCGTGACCGTTTCGTGATTGTTATCAATCCTATTATCCTTGACTAGGTCGCAATCTGGACCGCTATATTTACCGCTACGACAGTTAGCATTCAACTCAGCAGCCCAAGTCTGCGATGACGGCAACACGGTTACCGCTGCTAATACGGCTGTTACGATTGTCACTACTGCTACTTTTCTATATCTCTTCATATATCAACCTGGAAACGACGTATATACAGCTAATATTATTCCTGCCGCTGCGAGTACAACAACTAGACCAATAATAGCATACAATATTGCATTTTTGGCTTGAGCAACTTTACCGGGATCACCTTGTGATAATGTATAAGTAAAACCAGCTATCACAACCGCGACAACCGCGACAACTGTTGCCCAAAATATAGCTGTTCTCACCACACCAGGCAAAGTATCATCTGATCTAGTTGGATGATAAACACCACCGTTGGCATCAAATTTATACGCGGCCAGTATAATCTCTGGTTTTATCATCTATTTATATAATGTCTCCTATAACATTAACGAGTTGTACAGAAATCAAGGCGATCACGAAACCAATTACAGCATTCTGGATTGTTTTTTTGGCACTACTGATGCCCTCAGGCGAGCCAGCGCTTAACATATACATAAAGCCACCCTTAATGATGAAGAACAAAGACACATACACCGATACTACTAAGAAATCCCGAAGAATATTAGCGCCTATCTTGAAGCCGGTATAGGCAATATCTATTTTGTCGCCGTTTTTTACTCCTTCAAATTCGCAGTCGCCGCTAGAGCCTTTCGTCATCATACCGTTATACCAAGCAGGCATACCAAAAACAGTAGCATCGCACGACTCGTCAGCAGCATAGGCTGGCAGCGGCACAGCCGCAGAGAAGAAAAAAACACCTATCATCACCGCTAGGGCCAAAAATATACGTTTCATTAGTTGAAAACTCCTCCTGGAATTAACCAGTTCAATCCCAAATACATCAAACCAAAAGCAATAATACCAACAATTGTATTAGTCATAATTGTTTTAGCTTGGGCAACCCGGTTACTATTAGCGTCACCGCTAGCATAGAGAATGCCTGCCCAGACAAACATGCACATAGCAACAATACCGACCAAAATAACGCATATATCAAAAACGAATTTGAGCAACTCAAACACAGCTTCGCCTTCTCCAGCTTTCGAACATATCTCATCAGGCAACACCGCGCAATCCAACGCATAAACCGACCGGCTAAATAGCAACAGCGCGCCAACAGCGCTGGTTAGAGCAATCAGACAGGTTGTTAGTTTCTGTTTCATAACGCGTATAGCTTCCTAATTAGAGTATAGCGCTGGTAGTCCATATTTGCAAACATTTTTGACAAACATTAATATTCCTGATGGCGCTCATTGACTTTTTGTAGCAAAAGTGCTATAATGAACAGTAGTATGCGGGATTGGGTAAGAACATGCCTGCAGGGTAGGATATCCTTGCGGCAAGGATTTTTAGTGCTCTCGGCAGTAACGATAGCATTATTTGCTAGTGTTCTAGCACTATCGCGGCCAGCAGCAGCTGCCGATGCCGAACGCAACACCAAAAACGATACCGTTATTTACCAGAAACACACCTATACCAGAATCGACAAGACGTCGTTTGCTAGCGGCGAAAAAACCAAAAGCCTGCCGATCGCTGGCTACGACGGCTACAAATATGAAGACAACGAGGGTATCCACCTCATCTTGACCGAAGGCGACGCCAAAACTGCCACCGAAGGCCAGGCGGTTAGCTATCTTTTGCGCAGCGGTATATACGATCCATCGACGCAATCCTCGTCAACCAAAGTATCTATCGCCAACGCACCAGAAGCAGACGGCGATGATGACGACGGCGACAACTGCAAAGTTAACGTCGGCTGGTTCGTCTGCCCAGCTACGCAGCTTATCGCCGACCGGATGGACGGCGTACTCGACATCATCAAAAGTTTCCTGATCGTCCACACACTGCAAACCGACACCACCAAAAACAACCCGATTTACGAAATTTGGCAAAAAGTCCGCGACGTTTCTAATGTCTGTTTCGTCCTGGTGTTTTTGCTGATTATTTACGCGCAAATCACCAACCAAGGCTTGAGCAACTATGGCATCAAATCAATGCTGCCGCGCTTAATCATCGGGGCTATTTTGGTTAATGTTTCGTATTGGATATCTGGCGCTTTGGTCGATACCTCTAATGTGCTCGGCTCGTCAATACAACAGTTCTTTACCGACGTCCGACACGGTTTGTCTAGCCACGGCCGTCTCGGCGACGAGTTATCGTGGACTGGCGTCACTGGGGTAGTGCTAGCTGGCGGCGGCGTACTCGGCAAGGTGGTTGTCGCTAACGGCGGTATCGGCCCGTCGCTGACACTACTGACCACGATGTTAGTCGGCGCCATCGTCGCAGCCATCGTGGCGATGGTGGTTCTGGCTATGCGCCAAGCGCTAATCACCCTGTGTATCATCGTTGCGCCGCTAGCTTTCGTGGCTTACGTATTACCGAGCACAAATAAATATTTCGATAAGTGGAAAGATCTTTTTGCCACCATGCTGCTAATGTTCCCGCTTATATCGTTCATTTTCGGTGCGGCGCAACTAGCTGGCTACGCTATCATCGCTAATGCCGGCGACTCAATTACCCAAATTATCATCGGCCTAGCTGTGCAGGTTGCACCGATCGCCATCACACCGCTTATCATCAAGCTTAGCGGTAATTTGCTCGGCAAACTCGCTGGTATTGTTAACAATCCGAACCGCGGCATCATCGATCGCACCCGCAACTGGGCACAGGAACGCGCTGCTTACCAAGCTGCCAAAAATCGCGCTGGCAAGAGCCTAATCAACACCGACAGAGGTATCTTCAGAAGGTCGCCGAAGCTAAAAAGAGCCGCCCGCGCCATCAACAGAGCCCACGGCAGCCGCGCTAACTTTGTCAACTCGGCCGTACGGCGGCAACATCGCCGCACACAGCGCCGTAAAGGCTTAACCGCCGCTTACGAAGCTGCTGCCAGCAACAACGCCACCGAATGGGACAACGACCGCTACGGGCGGCGCTCTGTCCAGACAGTCGAGGGTGAGAACGAAGCCCGCAAGTCAGAAATCGGCAACACCTTCTACGCCACGCCGCACGGCCAGGCGCTTGAAGCGCGCCGGCGCCGGGCCAGTATCCACAAATCTGAGCTCGACAACGCTTTCGACCGCGGCCATCAAAATCTGACGCACCGCCAACAACTCGCCGAAATCGACAAAGCCCGCGTCCAAAATGAATTCAACGAAAGCAGAGCCGGCCAAGAAGTCGATACCGCCCGGCGCACCGTCGAGGCGCACAAACAGCGTATCAGCAACGACCAGCAAGCCCGCTGGGATACCTTGGCGCAAACCAGCCCAGGCTACAAAGCGCTAGAATTGAGCGTCAAGAAGAGCGAATTCGACGCTGCCCGCGCCAAAGAAAAACTTGGCAAAATGCACGCCGAAATCATCGCCCAGGGCGACCAAAGCGAACATGTTGTCAACCTGCGCGGCACTAATGCTCCAACACAGGACTATGTACTGCACGTTGCCCGCGACATCAAGCGCGCCAACATCGAAACCAACCTGACCGCCGCTGCCAAACGCGCCGCCGAACAGGCGCTGGCCAGCGAGGTCAATACCATGATGCTCGACAACACCGTCCGCGTCGATGGCAAACTAGTCCGCGAATACGCCGCTGGCATCGGTAACCAATCAGCGGTATTGGCCGAATACGTGGCTAAATCGCGCAAAGAAGCCGGCGAAAAGATCGCGCAGCAAGCCGAACTGGCCCACCACTTCAAACTCGACCCTGGACAAATTGAAGCGCTGGCTACCGGCAAACTAGGCACCGACGCCGCTGGCCAGCCGATTACCCAGCTGCATGTTACCGACGCCGCTGGCCGCAGCTACGCATTCGACGCCCGCGACGATTATGTCCGCGATATGTCGATCGCTGAATTGTTCAAGGTCGGCTCGGTCGAACAGAAGTTGAACGTCGTTAAACAAACCGGCAGGTTAGTCGACGAACACGGCAATGTGATAGCCACCGGCTACAACTACGACTTCCGACGCTCGGTCGAGCAAGCCATCATCGACACCAAATTCATGCAGGCAGTTCCAGCCCTTAGCGACAAATCGCTCAAGGCTGTCCTCAACGGCGAATTCTACGGCGACGAAAGCCTGCAATACCAGTCCTTCCGCCAGATTCTCGAGGGCCGCATCAAAACCAGCACTATCGCTAATGCTAACGCTAACGCCCTAGCTGTGATGTTCGCCGACGTCGAGGCAAGCGACCTGACTAGGACACAGTTTAATAAGCTCATCGAAGACAGCATCAGGTCCGAGCAGAAGAAACTCGGCGATAAAGGCTTGTCGAACAGCGAAGCAGACGCCCGCCAGAGCCTGATCAAGCGGTTCAATAAGCGGCGCCGAAATGCCCGCAAGATGGCTGTCCAGGTACTCAGCACGC
This sequence comes from Candidatus Saccharimonadota bacterium, assembly GCA_013333845.2. GTDB lineage: Bacteria > Patescibacteriota > Saccharimonadia > Saccharimonadales > Saccharimonadaceae > Saccharimonas. The sequence continues at coordinate 2,333 of JABCNZ020000010.1, read as the reverse complement.
CAACCGTGCGCCAAACTTTGACCGACCAAGCCGTCGACGTCCTCAAGGAATTCGCTGGCGATTTGTACGACGGCGATGACGGCGACGATGATGATTAGCGAAAAATAGCGCCGCTGGCTTGATTATTTCGCCATAAAGATGTATAATAATACCACAAATGCGAGGTGGGTCGCATAGACATCATAAGCCACTAATCCCGAAGGAGGGGATTGAAGTTTTATGGTAAAAGGTCCAGATCTACTCAATAAAAAGGTTAGCCGCGGCGAGCTACTAAAGTTTGCAGGAATCGGTCTAGGAATATTGGCCGCAGGAGCTTGCGCTGAAGAAACTGGCTCCGCAGGGCCAGCCAACCCGAGTACCGCAGACATACCGATGAGGACAGCTGACGCACGACCTACACCTCCACAAACTCAAGAAGCAACACCAACCCCAGAAGCAGTAGAGCAGAAGCCTCTACCAAACCCCGAACAAATTGTCTCGCGTGAAAAAATGGATGATTTATTCACATTACCAGACTGGGAAGCAACCAAAGCCTCAGCCGGAGGTGAAAAAGCCGCTGCCGATGCCATAGCTACATACATGACAGACGTCGTAAATGGCATTCTTAACCCTTTGAATTTTGTTGATGAAGAAAATATTGAAGAGCTAGGTCTAGGACAACGCATTCAAGACAAAAAACTAGATCAGTTCCGCGAAGATCTACAAAGATACGTCATGAGGCAATTCTCTGAACTAGCAGTAGTCGACGATACTCAAGGTTCTATACCAGAATCCCTGAAGCAGCTAGAAACAAAAGGAGAGAACAATACTTTAGTAGCCCTAACCCAATGCAGCCAGCCCGAATCGCTCACAGATGGAGGCAAATTGTTCTCTAGAACAGTTACGCGTCATGTAAATCCCAACAAACAAAAGGTATTGTACTACACCAACTTTCCAACCACTCCACATATAATAAGAATCGAAACTGTCCTTGATATGCAGGACAATCTAGAACCAGCCCCTGGATCAGCCTGCCAAAAATTAGACGAACAATTGGAGAAAGGTAGCGAAAGTAGACATTTCGTATTCGACTTCGAGCCGCCAGCAGAAGAAGGCCCTATGAAGCTAGTAGATATAGTGACCAAGAATCTCTATTAAACAACTTGTCTAGGTCAAAAAATTAAAGGCGTTTTATAAAAACCAATAGCTATATCCGACACGTTTATCAGAAAATACAAAAATTAATACATTTATTTGATATATAGTACTAAAATACCAGCCAAAACAGCTGGTATTTTATATTGCATATTGATAAACTATATAATAACCATGAGAGTAATAAAAAAACTATTTTTAATATCGCTAGCTGCAATCATCTCATTGACATCCGTAGTGTCAGTATTAAACCGTAATGCCGCGGCTAAAAAAGGCGATCCTATTTACGCTACAAAATCTATAGACGAACAAGCTGTAAAATATTTAAAATTAAATACTCTCGCCCGCTGCCTGCGAAAAAAAACTATGACAATTAGCCAAAATCTTGTAAATGAAACTGTTACAGGAACATATAGTGAAGAGTCTTTTATAGACAGTACAGGCACCGAGTGGTCGGCGGGAGGGCTTGTTTCTGATGATGATGACGATTTTATGTGGTGTAAAAGCTACACAGCCGCTGGTGTTACAAACGTCTTAGCTTTAGGCGGTTGGACAGGCAGCAGTCTACGAGATATCTTCTGTAAGATGGGAGCACCAATAACTCCTAATCGCGATCAATGCGGGACGAGCTCATCGGGAGATCTAACGATTAACGTCGATCAGCTAAGGGCTACTATATTAAATAATTTTAACTTAGAACCTTATTTCTATTACTTAGGATACAAATCACTTGTTGACCCTAATAATAATTCGTGTGGTGGATTTACCGACATGGGCGTTTTAGATGTAGACTTTAAAGAAGGTGATAAAATTTCTGGTAAAGATTTCACTATCACAATTGTTAATAAGGCAGACGGTTCTGGTGAAAATCATGTATACAGATTAAATAACCCCGGTAAAAAAATATATCCCTTTAACCATAAAGTTAGCGGTACTTTTGCTGGACTCGAGACAACCTGTAAAGACATGATTATGGAGTATATGAATTATAGTGAAGCTCCTTGGGTCAGGAGTTATCAAACTCTACTTAATAGTAAAGCATCGGGTTGTGACAGTAAATATAGAACTGAACTTGAAAAAAACGCATGTAAAAAAGGAGCCGAGAATAAAAATGATCCTAAATATTGTGAGACGGCATATCCTCCTAACACCGGTGATCCTGATATAAAAAAAGCATTCGCAGCTTGCAGATATGGTGT
>JABCNZ020000009.1 GCA_013333845.2 Candidatus Saccharimonadota bacterium | reverse complement strand
GCTCATGATTTCGGTGACACTACGGATGGCGTATGGGAAGTCTTCTTCACTCGGCAGCACCGGCGTCAAGGCGCGCTCCGCCAAGTAGCCGTGGCCAATTTCGCGCCGGCCCGGGCTGCCCATCCGCTTAACCTCGCCAACCGTATAGCCCGGCGCATTGTAATGGTGCATGTAGCGCCGCTCGCCATCGTTAACTTCCATGGTATCAACCAGCTGCGCGTAACTCAGCGGCGCCAAGGTGACAATATTCATACCCTGGGTTACGCCGCGGGTAAACAAGCTCGAACCGTGCGCTCGCGGCAGCAAACCAACCTCTGAGCTTAACGGGCGAATTTCCGTCAAAGCGCGGCCATCCGGGCGCTTGCCGTCCTCGACGATACCGCGGCGAACATCTTTATGCAACGCCAAGGTAAATGCTTCATCGTATTCGTCGCGTACTTCGTCATATTCCTCAGCGCTCAAGCCCAACTTTTCGGCCATCGCTTCGTGGAATGCCCAGCGAATCTCATTGACCACCTCGTTGCGCTCTGGATAAGGCCGGCGGATTTTCTCGCCTAATTTACCGTCAACCCACTCATCAGCCGTCTGCTGAATTGTTTCGTCGGGTAAGACTAATTCATATTCTTGCGGAGTTGGCACCACTTTGGCAGCTAGCTCACGCTGCAGCTTAATCGCTGGTTGCATCATCTGGTGCGCCCAGGCCATGGCATCGACAATTACCTCTTCTGATACCTCCTTAGCGCCGGCTTCCACCATGGTAATACCGCTGGCAATACCGGCCACCACTAGGTCCAAATCAGATCGCTCACGCTCCTCCGGCGTCAAAAAGGCCTTAAACTCGCCATTCACGCGGCCAACCCGCAAGCCCGCCACCGGCCCGTCAAACGGCGTCCCGGTCAGCATCAAGGCGCTCGACGCCGCAATCATCGCCACCACGTCCGGACGGAAATCCGGATCCATGCTCAGCACTGTCGCCACCACCTGCACTTCTTGGCGGTAGCCCTTTGGAAACAGTGGCCGAATCGGACGGTCGATTAGCCGACCGATCAGTACTGCCTCGTCGCTGGGGCGGCCTTCGCGCTTAATAAACCGAGAACCAGAAATTTTGCCCGCCGCATAGAACCGTTCTTCGTAATCAATCGATAGCGGGAAATAATCCAGCTGCACCGGCCGGCTACCTACCTGGGCACTGCCCAGCACCACCGTATCGCCATAGCGCACCAGCACGCTGCCAGTTGTCCGAAAACCAACGCGATTAACTTCAATACTCAGCGGCTGGCCGCATAATTCCGTCTCGACAGCAAAAATCTCTTTGCCGCTCGGGTTGATAATACTCATAAAGAACTCCTTTCTTCGCGGCAGTAACAGGGGTGAAAATTCGTCTTCGGCGAGGCTATAGTGCCCTAACGCCGCAGGCGACAAATTCTCGTCTCTATCACTTCCGCGTTAACGATAACTGTCTTATTATAACAGACTGTAAGCATTATTTCATCTATATTTTATCATGCTATTGCTTTTTTATCATGTTTATGCTACAATAAGGGTATGAGTACGCTTCCTATAGTTTAGCTAAGGCGCCGCCAAGACTTCTGGCAAAAAAGCCAAGAGACCGCGAGAGAATTACGGCGAGAAGCGCATACGATCGATCCAGAACGTCCGCAGCGCGGTATCGGGCGAGCTGCGCACAATCTATTGCAATTAATGCAACAAGTTGAACATCCAACTGCTGAGACCAACCAGCAACAAGAATTTTACAAGCTCTATGGCACCTATCGCGACTGGATTGCTGCCGTAACTGCCGAAAAAACAGCTAGAGACTCAAATAGGAGACTTTCTCCTAAAGATCACGAAAAAATTGTTAGTGTGCATTCTTCATTCAACGACTAGCTGCGCGAAATTTTTAACCGCTGGGGCACTGCTATCACGCCAGCTGACACAATGCAACTTCTAAATAATTTTATCCCTATAGCCGACAAACCCCACTACCGCAAGAAAATGGAAACAAGCATAAAAGGTGTACGTACAGAATTACTTGCTGAGCTAGCTCTCGAAAACATGGGCTTTGAAGTGGTCCGTGCGACTACCGAACAAGACAAGAGAGGTATTGATTATCTTATAACTGACAGCCAAGGAAAGCAGACAGCGGTAGATATTAAATCTTCAAGATTTAAAGCGAACAAAACCAATGATCGAAACGCTAAGTATTATAATGACGGTACTATAGCTATCTGTCCATTTTCGCCCGAAACCCTCGAAAGTATTCATACGGTTTTGCCTGCCGATCCATACGGGCAAATGCTAGAACCTTCAAAGGAAATGCTTGAAAACCTACACAATTCTGGTATTGTAGATAAGCATGAATATATTAGAATTATGAATGAATTAGAGGAACAGATGGAGGATATGCGTAAGAGAAATAATAATCCGGCATCCAGAGGAAAACTAGTTCATGTCTAGTGAAACTGGCTCCTTAGAAAGAGGCGACTCAGCAGACTCATGGCTTACTCAATACGATCTGGTTGATCCAGAAAAGGCGTATAAAGACATTGCCGACTCAATCCAGAACGGAGAAAATGTTACACTGGCAGCGAGAGTGCCTGCTGGTATAGGGGAAATCTCGGCTAGAGCCGCTATTACTCAAGTTGAAGTTGAAGCTTTATTTAATGGGGTCTGCCGAGTAGAGGCAGATGGATTGTTCGGGGATGACTCGCCTCAGATCGAGGCTAGAGGTGTGACCAATCATCCTGATCCTCGCGGCAATAAACAAGCTCTAACCGTCGTTATCAAGCTAAGCGGCGATAATAGTATTAGCTCCGGACACTTTTTCCTGGAAACCAAAGAATATCCTTGATATTATATCTTAATGCTAGCCCCTGCTAAATTAAGCTAATCGCAAGCTATTCAAACTTAATCAACGAGGAGGCCTAATGCCACAAACCGAAAGTCTATATACTGGGCGGCGCATTAATGTGCGCGCTATTATTTATCGCGAAGGAAAGATACTCGCCGTCAAACATCGCCGCGGCGACCAGGAATCCCCGTATTATGCCGTACCAGGCGGCGGTCTCGACCCGCACGAGTCGCTAACTGAATGTTTAATCCGCGAATTACGCGAAGAAACTGGCGTGACTGCCAAACCTGGCAAATTGCTATTCATCCAGCAATTCCCATCATCGCGGGCTGGCTACGAAGAGGAATTAGAGTTCTTTTTCGCGGTCGATAATCCTGATGACTTTACTGATATTGACATTAGCCAAACAACGCATGGCGCCCAAGAATTAGCGCTTTGCGATTATATCGACCCGTCGCAATGCGTTCTCTACCCCGAATTTCTACAGCACACCGATATCGCACAGTACATCAACAGCGGCCAGCCGGTTCTCGTCGTCGATAATTTCAACGAACAGCACCAACAACTACTCTAGCGTCACGTTTTGCCGCACCCAATCAACCGCCGCTTGCGCCCGTTTGCGCGCCTCCAAGCTCTTTCGCGGCGGACGGTCGTCGCCCCACCACTGCCGCCAGGCCCAATCTGCCGGGTTGAGGCATTCCAGGCAATCCATGTGGCGTAATTTACCGTTCACGAACTCTTCATTGCGCTCGGTATAGACAAGTTCGTAGCCGCACTTCTCAAGCGCCCGCCAGCTCGCCGCGTTGCCGTGAATAACCGCCGACTTAATTCGGTGCAGACCTAGATTTTCGAAAGCATACCAGGTTCGTGCCCGGTGGCAAGCACTAGCAATCCCCTGGCCCCAATATTTCTTATCGGTGATAACTATACCGCTTGTCGCATAATGAACGTGATCTTTAGTTATTCCGGTAAGCGCTGTGTTGCCGATCAGTTGACGCTTGTCGCCGTCGACAGTCCAAATGCCCCAGACCAACTTGGTTTTATCCTTGATCATTTCATCATACCAGGCTTGCTCGGTCTCAATCGTCTGTGCTCGGTGCGCTGATAAGTACTGCGTTACCGTACCGCGCGCAAAACCCTCGACAAACACGTTTAGATTATCGCGCGCAAACGGCGCTAACTCAACCGACAAACCTCTATCGGTTGTTAATTTCATCATCGGACCAAACGCCATTACGTACTCCTTTCGCTTAATTGTGTTTATATTGTACACAATTGCGGAGGTTCAGTACACAAATAGTTATAAACTATAAACTTTCAATGATACTCTGTAGATCTCTGCGAACTTTGCCAGCAAATTTCTGCAAAGCCGAGCCGCTGCCTGGTCTGGTTTGCCATATTGGCGACTGCGGGTTAGCTTTTCTCACTAAGTCAGACATTGCTCGAAGAGTTTTTGCATCAACATTTAGTCCGTCTTTAGCTTTTAACCTATCGGCTAGCTCTGCCCTAACATTTTGGTCAAGAAATCTGCCATAAGCCCTCAAGAAGTCTCCCGCCCATTTGTTGGCTCTTTCTTGGTCGAATGGTTGGCGCTCGCCAGGTTTTGTCGTATTTTGCTCTCCAGCGGCCTGTTTTCCGTCTGACTTTGATACGTCTGCTTTAGATTCTACCGTGTTTTCTTGGTTGCTATCTGATTGCTCTAATGGCGATGTCTTATCTTCTGCTGGCCGCTCAACCTGTTCTGCCGGATTTTTCTCTGCGATGCGATTACTTGTGGCAGGTTTAGTTTCTGTAGCCTCTACCTTTGGACTTTCGTTTCTAGCGGTTTCTGGCGGCGTGTCTTCTTTCGACGCTTTAGGTTCAGGATCGCTAGGCGGCTTGGCGACATCAGTTTCTGCTTTCGGAATCTCGGCACGCGGCGACAACGGTGTTTCTTGTACTTTGGGCACAGCATCGCTAGCACTGGTCTCGTGCGATACCAGCTCACTTGACTCCTCGCGTATCGCTGGCTGCTCGTATACTGCTTGCTCAACTGGCGGCCGCGAAGCGTATTGGACTAGATTATCGCCTCTGTCCCTGCTATGCTCACCCCTGACAATACCATCAACCAAATCCTCTGGAACACCTTTTGCTAACAAATCAGCGCGCCGATTGAGCATTTCATCAACACTTTGCGGCCCTCTCTCGGCGTCAGCATGCGACGGCAACTTACCAGTTATTTTCTCGCCAGTCATGAAAACCCGGCGGGTAGAAGCATGTTCGTTGGTCGACGCTATTCCGCCGTCAGTAGCGGCTTTATAAGCCTCGCCGACCAGCAGCTGCCTACCAGTATTCGACTCTTGGCGCGCCATAGCGGGCGGCTTATCGCCGAAAGCAATCGCTACTGCATCGCGAGCATCATTGACTTTCTCGGCCCGGCCAGCTGGCGTCCATTCGTGCGGCGTACTAAAATTATCACCATCAAGAGAGTTAGACTCAACTGTTGGGCTAATGCCGTACTTTTCATAATCAAACGATTTGCCTGGAGTGTTATCAGGCGCTTCATGAGATGGAATTCGTTCTCTTGTGATCATTTTTGTTTTGCCGTTTACTTACCTTTTTATACTAGCATAGCTTATGCTTTTTGTCAATAATATTACTTAGATTAGCAATTTTAGCAATACGGCAGTTGCGATTTATCTTTACAAACCAAAAACCGCCTCGATACGAGACGGTTTTTGGCCCAGGCTGCACGTTTATTTGCGCAGACCGAGCTTCTCTAGCGTTGCCTTGTAGGCCTCAAAGTTCGTCTTCTCAAGGTATTTCAGCAGGCGCTTGCGCTTACCTACCATCTGAATCAGTCCGCGGCGCGCCATACGGTCGTGCTTATTGGACTTGAGATGTTCAGTCACCTCTTTGATACGAGCCGTCAAGATCGAAATCTGCGCTTGCGG
>JABCNZ020000008.1 GCA_013333845.2 Candidatus Saccharimonadota bacterium | reverse complement strand
GCGCTTCGGCCTGGCGGGCGGATCATTGTGCGCGGTGCTCATGGTGCGAAAACGTTGCTATACCCAGCGTTTGACCCGAATAGTTTGCGGCGCGTACAGTTGCTGGTCGAGTATAATCCTGACGACGATATCATTAACTCAGTATATGTGTATAAGAAAGGCTAATTATGAATGATAAGATTGCATTATATCTGGTGAATGGAGCGCTGGGTGCTGGCAAAACCACGCTGGTCGATTTTTTGGTGCAGCAGCCTGAGTTTGCTGGCGCGCGAGTGGTTGAGAACGAGTTTGCGTCGGAAAGTATCGACAGTTGCACATTGGCGCAACGCCTTGATGAGGTGGCAACAATTGCTGGCGAGTGTATCTGCTGCAGTAGTGGCGAAGAGTTGATTGATATTTTGCACAATTTTGCAATAAGCGGAAAAGCACCAGTGATCATTGAATCGACTGGTGTCGCCAACACCCTGCGGGTGGTCGAGAAATTGCTGGCTGGCGATATCTTTGAGCAGTATGATTTGAAACAGTCGTTGTATGTCGTGGATGGCGCTGAAGCTAGAGTTGACGGCCTGGCGGAGGCGCTGCTAGCGGAAGCTCGGGCTGCGGACACGGTTTTGATCAGCAAGCTGGATTTACTGGCTGAAAAGGATCGCCAACAGCTAATTGAAACATTGTTGCAACAAGGGCTAACCAACGTTGTGAATATGGATCACGGCAAATTTGATCTGGTCCAGCTTGGTGACAAGTCGCAGATTTTGGATTATTTGCTGCTGCACGAGCCTGCGGAAAACGCGGCTGAGAATGCTTTAAATTATAGCGTGGTTGATGTGTCTGGCTTGGCTATTAGCGCTGAGAAAATTGAAAAGATTTGGACGAATTCACGAAGTAAATACGCTTTGCGGCGCATGAAAGGCGCGGTTGCTGATGGTGACGAGATACTTCACATCGAGGCAACGCCGCAGCAAATGCAGGTCACGCGCGGTGCTATTGACGAGTCATTAAAATTAGTTATCATTGGCGAGCGGGCGCGTGAGGTTACGCGCGCAGTAATTACGGAGGAGCTGGGATGATGGAAAGTATGGATAGTGCGAGAGCGGCGGTTGATAGACTGCTTGATATGTATGATGAGTATAAGACTTTGACAGCAAAGATTACTGCTGCGGAGCGCCGTTTGGCGTTGGCAAAACTGAAGAATAGCGGTGTCGAACAGATACGGATAGAACTGGATGACTTACGGCATAGCCAGCAGCAACTGTCTGATGATATGACTTTTGATACGCCATTGATTTGGGTGATGTATAAATTTGAGGCTTATCAGGATGAGGCGCAGCCGATTCGGACTATGCACGATTTTCGCTTGCACTGTTCAAAGCCTGGCTATATTTGCACCAAGCGCTTTATATTTCTTAATGCACATTTGTGCAGTAACGGGCAACGTCCCCTGGCGGACAGCGAACAATACCCCGACGAAATGCTGCTCAACGAGATTTTTCCGCTACTAAGTGAAATCGAGCGCGATAAAAACTTCTTATCTAGCTGGCGCGCGCACGAATATTGCCAGGAAGATGGCGCTGCTAAAAAGTGGCAAGATTATAAACCAAATAATTCGTAAGGGTCTTCTGGTTGCGGTATCGCGGTAGCGGTAGACTCGGTGATGACGTATTCAGCTTTGCCGTTAATTATTTTTTGTATCAACTTCCCTTTGACGGTTAACCAAGTGCCATCGCGGTAGCTATTCGCAGGAGTTTTTTCTACTAAGATTTTCATAGGTATGCTATCGGCGGCGCAGCAGCTGATAACGTAGCGTGCCAGTTCGAAATAATCGTAGCCATAGTTTTGTAGTGTGCCACTCGAGACGAAACCAGTTATCGTTATGCTAGTATTGTCAAAATACGATAGTTTTTGGCAGGAGTTGAAAGCAGATCGCCAGCGGTTGATCGATATACTCGTCTCGCCTTCCTGAGGTTTAGGAATATTGCAATAGTTTGTTTGACTGGTGGCGATAGAATTTTCTCTTTGAGTGATGCTGCTCGGTGATAACGGTTTTGGCGGCAGCAGATAGCCTGCTAGTAAAATTAGAATAGATAGACACGGGGCGAACTTGACATGGCGGAATTTGAAACGGTGGTGTGCGGTTAGTGCTCTGCTCTTTAATTGCAACACTATATCAATAATCAAGAAAGCGATGCCTATCGTGCTCAAAATGGCAGCAAAAAGATGGTAGCGCGGATGGATGTAGAAACCGAGCTGACCGCGGTAAGCTAGCAGCAAAACGTATCCGCAGGCAGCAATTCCGCCCAATGATTTCGCCAAATTAGCCCGCATAAAGCAAGTTTACTCCTATGCCTGTCGCGAACGACAATGCGAAAATTATTAACATCACCACAGCGATAAATCGCCAACGGAAAGTGGTTCGCATCAATACGATTAGCTTGATATCGATCATCGGACCGGCTAATAGAAATGATAGAATCGAGCCTGCTGTGAAACTGCGGGCATAGGCTAACGCAAAAAAGGCATCGATGCTAGAACAGATCGAGACCACGAAACTCAAGCCAATCATGGCGATAACTGATAAGATGATGTCGTTACCGACAGTGTTAATGATGGCGCGTGGTATGAAAACTTGAGTAGCGGCAGCGATGATAGCGCCGATACTTAGCATAGTGAATAGTTGCCAGAATTCGTCGCGCGAGGATCCAAGCATCTCCTTGAACTTAGAGCTGTGCTCGTGCGCGTGGCAATACTCTTTGAAAGCTGGGCGAACAATTTTATTTTCGTCCATAAAGCTGACGATCAAGGCGGTCAGTTGGACGATTATCAATGCAAAAATAATTCGCCACCAAATCATGTAGGGCTGAAAACTGAAAGCGGTCATTGTTGCAATAATGGTGATGGGATTGAGAATCGGTGCGGCGAATAGAAAACTGACGACGTCGGCGGGTTTTAGTCCGCGAGCTAGTAAGCTGCGGGCGACCGGTACGTTGCCGCATTCGCAGACTGGTAATGCTAGTCCGGCTAGCGATAATGTAAATCGGCGCCAAAATGGGTTGCGCGGTAAAATTTTAGTGAGTTTGGCTGGTGGCAAAAAGCGGCGAATCAAAGATGAAATGATAATTCCGAGGATAACAAAAGGTAAAGCTTCAATGACTATGCTTAGCGTGATGGTTAGGAAGTCTTGCAACATTGTTGCAGTTTCGTTGAACCAAATGTCTGATTTGTCGCTGATTAGCCATAGTCCAAGCTGGGGGCTGTATAAGTATATTACGACAATCAATACTGGCGCGATTATCCAGCCAGTAAGCATTTTGGTTGCGTCAATTAATTTATTTATATCGAATTTTTTGACACGACTTTTTGCCATACTTATAAATTATAACAGTAAGCTTGTGCTATACTAAATCATTATGAAGCATCTCTGGCATTCGCATCACCCATTTCGGATTTTTTGGTTTTCGGCGCTGTTGACGCTGGCGTTGGGCGGGTTGATTTTCGGTCATTTGGGCGCGAGCGGCTTGTGGTTGTTCGCGATTCTGGTGGTGCTGGAAGTGACTTTTAGCTTTGACAACGCGGTGATTAACAGCAAGGTGCTGGCTGGCATGAGCCAGGTTTGGCAAAAGGTGTTCTTGACAGTTGGGATTTTCGTGGCGGTGTTCGTGGTGCGGTTCGTGCTGCCGATTATCATCGTGATGGTGGCGAGCGGCCATGGGTTTATGGAAGTGGTTGATTTGGCGCTGAATAAGCCGGCGGAATACGGGCATATTTTGCACGAAGCCTCGCCGATGATTGATGCTTTTGGCGGCGCGTTTTTGATTATGATTGGCCTCAGTTATTTCATTGATTATAACAAGCGCGTGCACTGGATGCGGCATGTCGAGCCGTGGCTGGCCAAGGCTGGGCGGTTTGAGAATTTCAAGGTGTGTTTGATGCTTAGCGTGGCGGCGATACTGTATTTCACGGTTGAGCCGCCGCATCGGGCGCTGGTGCTGATCTCGTCGGTACTGGGGATTATACTGCACATCGGGCTGGAATTGTTCGGCTCATTCTTTCACGAGGACGACGCTAAGTCGGTCAAGGTCAAGACCGGCTGGGCAGCCTTCGCTAGTCTGCTCTATCTGGAAGTGCTGGATGCCAGTTTCAGCTTCGACGGCGTTATCGGCGCGTTTGCTATCACTAGCAGCGTGCTGCTGATCGTGGCGGGTTTGGGTGCCGGCGCGATTTGGGTGCGGTCGCTGACGGTGTATTTGCTGCGGACGGGCATGCTCAGCAAATATAAATATCTGGAAAATGGCGCGCACTGGGCGATTATGGCGCTGGGCATGATGATGATCGCCAAGTTGTTTCATCTGGAGCTGCCGGAATGGGCGACGGGCGGACTGGGGCTATTGTTTGTGAGCTTGGCGGTTGGTAGCAGTATGCTGGAGGCGCGAGCGATTAATTTGCAAGAAGCAGCCGCGGCGAAATTACATAGCGCTGAGCGGCGACTGAAACACGGCGCGGCGAGAATGGTGCCGCGGAGGCGACGGTAATTGATATTTGTGGCTTTTTGTTTCGGGAGGGAGCGCTTGCTTATTGCGACATTGTTGCAATAAGCATTTTTAATTTCGCAGACGTAATGATGTAGTGATGTGTCGGGGGTTAGAGCTTGACGCTGAGCGGTTCGATAGTATCATCAAGAAATGTGCCGATCAGCTTGATAGATTCGGGAATTGTCCAATCGCGGAGGATTTTTTGCTCGTCGGCGTTGAACTTACTAAGGACGAAATCAACGTCGCCGATTTGCCGCCGCAGTAAGTTGTCGGTACCGATACGAATATGCCAAAAGTCGGATCCAATGTGAGCATGAAGCGATTTCAAACCGTTGCTGCCAGCGTCGCGGCCGCCTTTACGGACACGGATTTTGCCAAAATCAAGCGCCGTGTCATCATGAATAATCAGTACATCATCAAGCGTCAACTTGTAAAAATCCATGAGCGCTCGCGCGGCAATGCCAACCTCGTTATAGTAGGTGTTTGGTTTGACGAGGAGAATTTTTTCTCCAGACACGTTTAATTCGGCAATGTCGGAAAAGAATTTGGGCTTATTGCTAAATTGTGCACTCTGCCCTGCTGCCAACTGGTCAATTATTAAAAAGCCAGCATTATGCCGCGTGTAAGTATACTTTTCGCCAGGATTGCCAAGGGCCAGAATGACTTTCATAGCCTTAGTATAGCACCTTGGTCGTGATGACGTATAATAGATGTATGGCGAAACGCGATGATGATTTGGAATTTAGTGTTAATGCGGCGTTTGACGAGGCGCGGGCGGTTGTTGACAAAGTGCCGCTGTATTTAGTGAACGGCTCGCTGGGTGCCGGTAAAACCAGCGTGCTGGAATTTTTATTGCAACAAAGCGACTATAAGGGTGCGCGGGTGATTGAAAATGAATACGCTAATGAAAATGTCGACGGTTATCGGCTAGAAGGGCTGGCGGAGATGGTGACGACGCTGGCTGGCGATTGTGTTTGTTGTTCGTCGAAGCATGCGTTGACGCGGATGCTGCTGGACTTTTGCCGCAATTCTCCGGCGCCGGTGTTTATTGAGGCGACGGGAGTGGCGCGAACGATGAACTTGGTCGAGAAATTGATAAATGCACAAATCTTCAATAAGTACGAGCTGATGCAGAGTTTTTACGTGATCGATGCGCACGAGATTTTGCGCGGGATTGAGCCAGCGCACGAAGTTGAACTGCAAGCAGCAGACGTGATTTTGGTGACTAAGGAAGACTTGCTAAATGATAGCGAGCGAGCTGAATACGACATAAAACGGCGCGCCCTGCCCTACGCCAAGGTTTTAAGCGCGCCGCATGGTCGGTTTGATCTCAGCAAATTAACCACGCCGTCGGGACTGTTGGCGTTTTTTGATACGTATGACGGCGAGCTAGCGGTGCCGGATAATCCGACGTACGCCGTGCTGGACGTTTCAGGCATGAAAATTACGGCAGCGATTTTAGAAAAAATATGGCCGGAATTATTTGCGGCGTATGGCCTGCGGCGAATGAAAGGCTGCTTTATTAGTGACAACGGCGCGCGCCAGCATGTGGAGGCGACCGAGCAGCAGATTCAGCTAACTAACGCTAGGTCTGAGGAGGCGGCAAAAATCGTATTCATCGGCGAACGGGCAGATGAAATTACGCGCGAAGCCTTGGCAGCGCAACTGGTGATGTTTGGATAAAAGTTCGCTTTCGTCGTTTCCGACTCATCAGCATAGACACGCATCTATAGAGCGAACTGACAAGCAGGAGAATATGTGCGGCGGAGAGAGCCGCTAATAATTCAGCGGCTTGCCAGTCCGGGTTTCTACACCGAGCGCGAGTGCGCGGCCTCGCTCAGGGCGTAGAACGTGTAAGGGCAAAGGAGTCTCGAAAACTCGTAGAACTCCCTGGCGTCGTCGACGCACAGCGCGGCGCTGTGCGTCTTGAACTCAATCAGGACGTAGAGGTGCTCTCCCTCTCGGAGCTGCTCCTTTGCCTGGTGATACATGTAGGTATCAAGGCGCCGACCGACGCGTCCGTCGAGGACGTCGGACCCAGGATTGTAGTAGGTGCCCATGGCACACCTCTCTCCTCATCCAGGCGGAATGCCTGTGTTTTCTTGTAAAAAACACTGCTCGACGCCCGGATGGCGCCTGAGCAAAATGAGGTTTCACGACACTATTTTGCCTTCGCTAAAATAACGCCATAAAATCTCACCTTGCTCTATTCTCAACTGCTTGTCAAAATACACTTCTGGACAAAACGTCAAACATCTGTCAACAAAAGCTAATATATATATATCACTAATAGAACAAAATATCAAGAGATTTTGTCAAAAATGTGGTTTTATAGCTGTTTTTCGGCGTTTTTGGCCTGTTTGTAGGCTTTAGTGACCGGCGCTAGGCCGCGGGCGACGCGTTCGCGGTTGGCTTTGAGCTGCTTCTCGTCGCGGAAAGATAGTTTGATCGGCGTACCAGTGTAATCGAAAGCATCGCGAATTTGGCGCTCTAGATAACGCTTGTAGCTCCAATGGACGAACTTCAAATTGCTGCCGTAAATGACGAACCATGGCGGATTGGTATCGGTTTGTACGATGTATCGTAGCTTCGGGTGAGTGTTTTTCAGGCCAGCTGGCGGATGCTTTTGAATTGATCGCTGTAGGAGATCGTTAAGTTTACGAGTAGTAGTTTTTTGCTGGCGGTGCGCGTTGATACTGAGGGCTAAATCGAACAATTTAGCAACATTCTGGCCAGTGACCGAGCTAGTGAAAATTAACGGCGCCCACGGCGTAAAGTCGAATTGCGCTGAAATCTTTGGTGCCAGCGCGTCACGGGTGTAGGCATCTTTGCCGAGAGCGATGTCCCATTTGCTAACGACGATGGCTAGCCCCTTGCCTGCCTCGGCGATAATGCCAGCTAGTTTTTGATCGAGAGCGGTGCCTAGCTCATTGACGTCCATTAGCAAAAAGCAAATATCAGCCTCTTCAATGGCGGCGAGGGTGCGCAGGACGCTGAATTTCTCGATGCCGATCTCTTGCTTGCCTTGGCGGCGGATACCAGCGGTGTCGAGCAGCTCGATCGCTTGCCCGTGGTATTGCAGGCGGACGCGGTTGACGTCGCGGGTGGTGCCGGCGCGGCTGGCAACGATGGCTTGCTGCTTGCCGGCTAGCGTATTAAACAGGCTAGATTTACCGACATTTGGCCGGCCGATAAGGGCGATTTTGAGAGTCTCGCTGGGCTCGGTTTGCTTTTTAGCGGGAATGTGCTGGCAAATTTCGCTAAGGATGTCGGTGATACCAGAGTTGTGCTCGGCAGAGGTGCGAATGATTGATTTAATGCCGAGACGCAAAAATTCGCTGTCGGGCAGGCTGCCTTTTAAGTCGACTTTGTTAGTGATGAGAATGACGGGCTTGCGGCTTTTTAGGGCGGTTTTGGCGACACGGCGGTCTTCGTCGCTGGGATATTTGGTACTGTCGACGACCACGAGAATGACGTCGGCGGCTTCGGCGGCCTCGGTGATTTGGTCTTGGATGCTGGCTTCGAATTCGTCCTCGGCAGGTTTGAGACCGGCGGTGTCAACTAGCCAAAATTCACGGCCTTGATATGATGCTTTACCGATGACATTGTCGCGAGTAGTGCCGGCTTCGCGGGCAACAATGGCTTGCTGCGAGCGCATGATGCGGTTGAATAGCGAACTTTTACCAGCATTGGCGCGGCCGATAATAGCGACGGTAGGAAGTTTGGTTGCCATAATTAACTTAATTATAACAGAGGTGAGTTGATTTGGCGAGCGCTAGCGGTATAGCAGAATTTATAATAAGCCGATTGAAATGGCGTTATGCAGTGTCGATAGTAATGTTGTATCAGCATGTTGCGGAAATACTTTGCCACTCCCCTCGTTTCATGTTGCCAAGCGAATAATTGCCGAATTGTACGCGGTGCAGTCGCACGACGGTGTAGCCGAGCGCGGCAAAGGTGCGGCGGATTTGGCGGTTGCGGCCTTCGCTCATGATGACTTGCCAGTTGAGGCGGCTATCGTCGAGGCGCTCTAGAGCCAGCTGGCTGCGGCCGTCCTCGAGGTTGACGCCAAAATCGCTAATCATCTGCTGGTGTAGTGGCTCAAGCGGCCGGTCGAGGCGGACTTTATATATTTTAGTCTTGCGAAAACTCGGGTGGGTCATGCGGTGAGCAAAATCGCCGTCGTTGGTCAACAGAATCAAGCCAGAACTATCCTTGTCAAGGCGGCCGACTGGCTTGAGACGATGCAAATCGCGCGGCAATAGTGAATAAATTGTCGGCGCGTGGCCCTGCTGACGCCGCGAGCAGACGTAACCGACTGGTTTGTTGAAAGCGATGTAGGCTTTTTTGATAGTGTGAGAGCTGATGTCGCGGCCAGCAACTTTGACGGTGTCAGTTGGCGACAGACGGGTGCCAAGCGTCGTTGGCTTACCGTTGATAGTGACGGTGTCTGTCGAGATGAGATTGTCGGCTTCGCGCCGCGAGATACCGAGTTGGAGTGCTAAGAATTTATTGAGGCGAATCGTTTTGGTGCCACTAGCTGATTTTTGGCTTACCATAAGACGATTATTTTGGTTGGCTTGAGGAAATTGCGGTTTCTTCAAACTTTAACCCGGCTTCATCGGAAGAGGCTGGTGCTGCTGATGGTGCAGCTGGCTCTGGTGTGCTAGTGTTTGGTGCTAGTATAGCTGGTGCAGCTGGCGGTGTGGTATTAAGCGCAGGCTGCGCGGAAGGATTATTCAAAGCGCCCCCTGCTGATGCGGTCATGTTACTGATTGGCGTAGCAACTGCGGCTGGGCCTGGCATTATGCGAGGTATAGTCGGCGCTGGTGTAGCAGGAGTGATTGCTGGTTCTGGCTGCGCTGGTTGAGGAGCGGTTGGAGGTGTCGCTGCGGTAGTACTGGCAGACGGTGAAGTCGGCGCTACTGATGGCGCTGAGTTTGTTGCTATAGAAGCTGGCTCGGGTGCAGCTGACACTGGAGCTGGCGCGGCCGCAGGGGTTGCTGCTGGCGCGGTCTGAGGGAACACATTCGTAGGATTTGCCTGTGGTGCCGGGATAGTGTTAAGGTTTTGATAAGTAGCTAGCTCCTCGCTCATGCGAGCTGTGTAATCAATTGGTTCTTGATCGGTTGGGGTGATTGGCTGGATCACTCGGCCTGACGAACCTGGCCGGTTAGTTGAAAACGGCGCGATTGGTTGCGGCAAAGTGCTAGTTCTCGGTGCAGTTGCCGCGCTAGCTGGCGGCGGCAGAGTAGCTGCGGGCGCAGCTTGGCTGAGTACTGGATTAACCGGAGTAGTAACTGGGATATTAGTGACGGCGGCAGGCGCGCTAGCTGCTGGAGTTTCGTGCGGTGCGGCAACTAGCGGATTTGGTTGCTGCGCCAATGGAGCTGCGGGAATAGCTGCTGGTTCTGGCTGCGCTGGTTGAGGGGCGGTTGGAGTTGTCGTTGCAGTAGTGCTGGCAGGCATCGTTGTAACGGTAGCTGCCGCCGTATCGGTCGGCGCTGGGTTAGCTGGTGTTGGAGCGGTCGAGCTGGCTGCTGGATTAGAACTAGAAGCTGGGCCGCCTGGAGTTTCGGAGTTTAGATTTAGTTCATTCGCTTTAGTGTTATCGCTTTCAGCTTTTTCTGGAGAATTGTTAGCTGGCGCTGGCTCCGTTGCTCTAGCGCTAGGACCAGGTTCAATAGTAGCTCGTTTTGGCTCGTTGACAAGAGGCGCTGGCGTATCGGCTGGTACTGAGGCATCGCCGAGAACTTCGTGGACGGTGCGAACGACGTCCTCGATGCCGACTTGCGATTTGACTAGGTAGCGGTCAGCGCCAAGCGTCATGCCGCGTTGGCGTTGCTCATCGCTTGACAGAGCGGTCATCATAATGACGTGAATACCGCGTGTCTCGGTGGTGCTGCGTAGAATATCCAGCATGTCGAAGCCGCTGATATTCGGCATCATAACGTCGCTAATTATTAGGTCGGGTACTTCTTTGATGGCAAGCGCCAAGGCTTGTTCGCCGTCGCTGGCAGATAATATATCGTAGCCCTCGGCGCGCAGCCGTACGCTATAAATCTCGCTGAGGCTTTTGTCGTCTTCTACTAGTAATATTTTTGTCATCTTACCCCTATTTTAACGGTTATGGTTTAAAAATGCTATACCCTATAGTTTTAATTTCGCCGCGGCGGGACGTTTAATCTGATTTCGTTGCGCAATTGTTCGGCGTATTTGTCGGGTGCGGCCTCAATATCGCTAAGCGGCGTGTTGGTAAATTGCTTGGTTGTATTGGCCGCGTTTTGGGTTAAATCGTTCGATTTGGGTGCTGGCGGCGGCGAATAGTTGAGTAAGCTGGTATCGGTGAAGGTCTGAGTTGGAGCTGTTGGTGTTGGTGCGTCAAGCGGCGTTTGCTCAAACTCGGCAGCCGCTGGCGCGACCGCTAGAATTTCTGGCGCATTGTTGGCTAGCATATCTTCGGCCGACAACCTGTCAATGCTGGTGTTATTTTCGGTTTCGCTGTTATCATTTAGAAAAGTGGCAGCAACATGATCGACTCGCGGAATAGCCAAGAAAAATGTGCTGCCGTGCTGATATTCGCTTTCAACCCACAATCGTCCGCCGATAGTCTCGGCTAGTCGCCGGCACAAGTATAAGCCCAGCCCAGTACCGCCGATCTGGCGGGTGTCGCTGTTATCGACGCGGTAGAACTTCTGGAAGAGATGGCCAACGTCCTCTGGCGGGATGCCGATGCCGGTGTCGGCGACACTAATCGTCACTTGGTCGTTGTTGCTAGTTACGTCAACGGTGATACTGCCCGACGGCGTGTACTTGATAGCATTTTCAATCAAGTTTTGGACGATTTCGCGGAGGTGGTCGTTATCAACATTAGCATACAAAATCGGGTTGATTCGGCGGTTTTGGACCTCCTTGCTGGAAACATCGCTAGTCGATGGTACGAAGTTGACGCTTAAGCCTTTTTCTTCGGCCTTCGGCGTTAATCCGTCGGCGATATCTTTGATGAAGTCGATGACATTAACGATTTTTGGATTGTTGCTGAGGCGATGGTCGTCAGCTTTGCTAATGTCGAGCAAATCTTGAAAAAGCCGGCCCAAGTGCTCGGCTGATTGATGCGCTTTGGTAATATAACCGCGAGCGCGCGTGTCGATGGTGGCGGTTTGCGGGTTAAGTGCTAGGCCGAGATAACCCTCAATGCTGGCAACTGGTGTACGCATCTCGTGGCTAGCGGTGCTGATGAATTCGGCGCGCTGGCGCTCGTCGCTGCGCTCGGCGGTGATATCGCGAAAGACGATCACTGCGCCGTCGTTATGCTTGTTGCTGATTGGCTTAACTGAAATGCTAGCCATAAAATTTTTGTCAGATTGGGTCTTGATTTTGAAGTCGTCAGTCTTGAGCGGGTTATTGGTGTTGAGGACGCGAGCAATAATATCGCCGTTATCGTTATCTTTGATAGTGTTATTGTCCTGGTCCATCAGCCTGATGACTGATTTGTACGACAAGCCGATGGCGTCTTGATTACCCCAGCCAACTAGCTGCTGGGCTGCTGGATTGATCAAGGTGATGATACCCTTCGCATCGACGGCTACTACCCCGTCGCCGATAGCGCTGATAACAATGTCAGAAGCTTGAGGGCCAGCCACGGTAGCTAAACTCTCGCAGATTGGTTCACTAGCGTCAACAGATTGGTGTCGGCGCAGCCACAGTAAACTTGCAGCTAGTAAGGGTGTAAATAGCATCATAGCCAATGCTGCTAATGATCCCAAGGGTGTCTGCTCAATAATAAAACGCTCCGCCACCGCGGCCGCAGCGGCGATGACAGCTGTCAATAGGCCGTAAGTCCCGAGTAATGGTCCGACAGCGATGACTACTGCAAATAATGCTAGATACGGCGCTCCTTGATTGCTAGAGGCAAAAACTAGCAGCCAGCCCGTTGCTGTCAACAAGATATAGTTAACTAGCAGCGACTGGTAAAAGTTTCGCTTAACAGCAAAATATGATACCAAATTAATCACGAAAGCAATCGCGGCTAACGAGCCCGGTAGTATAGACACGTACAAAGGGTCTTCTGGAGATTTTCCACCGCCAATAGACCAAGCAAGCAATCCAGCTACAACAGCGAGGATGAGCATAATTGCTTCGCTGGCGCGGTGATGCCAAAACCGATCAATATAGTTAGACGTGATGCCCCCTAATTTAGAGTTGCTTATGATTAGTATATATCGACAAGCCGTTTTGCTGCAACCCTCTGGTACGTTCTTTAAGATAGCTTTAAGGTAATTTGCTATAATAAGCTGCAGATATGAAGCAGATTTTCAAAACTACCCTACTTATGGCAATTCTGACAGGACTATTCATGATGGTTGGCTATGCGTTTGGCGGCCAGCAAGGTATGCTGATAGCATTAGGATTAGCGGCGGTGTCTAACTTTTTCATGTATTTTTTCAGCTCGTCGCTGGTAATTAAGATGCAAGGTGCTCGGCCGCTAGGTAATCGTTACCCGCAGGTCGAGCGTATCGTCCGCGAGTTAACAGCCCAAGCGAATCTGCCGATGCCAAAGCTTTATTACGTCGAGACGCCGATTCCTAACGCTTTCGCGACAGGCCGCTCGCCGCAGCATGCTGCCGTAGCGGTGACAACTGGTATCATGGATATTCTGGATGAAGATGAACTGCGGGCGGTTTTGGCGCACGAATTAGGTCATGTCAAACACCGCGATATGCTAATATCGACCATTGCCGCGACGCTGGCGGGTGCGATTAGTTATCTGGCGCAGCTAGCCTTTCTATTCGGCGGATCGTCGGACGACGATGACGGCAGTAATATCTTTGCGATGATTGCCTCGTTAATTTTAGCGCCGATCGCTGCGATGTTGGTTCAGATGGCAGTATCGCGCAGCCGCGAGTATGCGGCCGATCAGTATAGTCACAGTATTCTCGGCACTGGCGACGATTTAGCGTCGGCGCTGATGAAGTTAGAAAACTGGAAAGCTAGCGTACCGCCGATTGCACCATCGCCAAGCCAAGAAGCTTCAGCTCATCTAATGTTTTCGAATATGTTCTCGCTGGGCGGCTTGCAAACTCTCTTCTCGACTCACCCGTCGACCGAGGCGCGAATTGCTCGCTTGAAAGAATTAGACAAGTAGGCGTTGATGGCGGCCAAGCGTAAGTTCCGCGATCAAATCCTGCACAAGATGCTGCATGTTCCCTATCGATTGCGCGTCCGTTATAAACGTTTGCGGCGGCCATTCGCGGTGACTTATGTCTTTGTTCACGGTCTGGCGGATACTGGTGAGTTGTGGCAACCTTTTATTGAGAACGTACCAGATAATTGCAACTATATCGTAGTTGATTTGTTGGGCCACGGCGATTCTTATCTGGCACAAACACGGCGGATGTATAGTGCCCGCGAACAAGCCCGCCACCTGCTGGCTACCTGCTTGACAAATGGCTTGAGCGGTCCGGTAGTGCTGGTTGGACATTCGTTTGGCTCGCTGGTGGCGATTGAGTTTGCTAGTATGTATAAGGGTATTGTTAAGCGCTGTATCTTGGTGGCGCCACCGATTTACCGTGATAGCTCTCAAACAGGCGTGGCGCGATTACGCCAGGACAATCTACTACGTGAAATCTATCGCCAAGCGCTAAAAACACCCAAGGCGGTAGTGGCGGGCTACGATCTATACTCTAAATTGGGATTAGCTGGCTTCTCAGAAACGCAGCTGACTCAGGATAATTTTAGCGCCTTTCGCGATACGCTGTTAGCTGGTATTATTAGCCAAAACGCTAGTCGTAAATTGGCCGAAACACGTATCGACACCGACATTATTTACGGCAAACTAGACCCGTTTATCGTCGAAAAGAATCTAAAGCACATTGCCGAAAAGAACCAACAAATTACACTACACTCATTAACTACCGACACCCACGCCATCCGCCAGCGTACGCGCAAAGTTATCGTTAGCTGTATGAAGAAGGTCATCAAACCAGAATCTAAGTAGCTTATTGTGGATGTGGTAGTGGCTTCTTAGCAAGCTACCTTTAAACGCTTGTATATATAACCGATGAGCACGACACCGATGCTGGCGGCTATACTATCAATGATAATATCGCGCACTTCTCCGCTTCTACCACTAATGAATAGTTGATGAAATTCATCGCTGGCAGCATAAAGTGCGCAAATAGTAATTGAGGACATTGTTGGTCGGTCAAACGGTAACTTTCTTAATTCTGCTCTCCATAAAGCGTTGAATAATAATATACCGAGTATGAAATAAGCAAAAATATGTGCGCTCTTGCGAATTATGAAAGTCAGCAGCTGTTGGTCGATACTTGGAACAATGTGATGTAGTTGCTCTACAAATACGCTACTCTGTCCGCTAGATACTGAGGCTGGTTGCTGTGAAAATATGAAGATAACCACCATCCAAATGAGCGGTAGAAGTAGGTGGATTTTGAGCAGTTTATCGGTCTGTGTCATTCTTAGGGAGTTATTCTTATACTAACCTATATACATCATATTACTAATGTACGGAATTGCCATCCTCTCCTGCGATTAAACCTATGATTTTACAAATTTCTTTCGCTTTCTCGTCATCGCTTTTTAGAAAATTGTCCATATCATTTTCACAAAAATCAATTACATGCGCAATTCCTTTTTCCTTTCCAGTTTACTGTTCGATGGCTCCTTTCTTTAAGTAAAACTCGTAAGATAGATATTTTGATTCTATTTTATCGTCCAGGTCAGGATGATTTCTTCTATATCTGATAATTCCTGCTTCTCCAGTATCCTTGAATGATACGGTGGAATTATAAAAATCTTTTCCTGTAGCATCTAAGTCTTTAATGACATATACCTTTAGCCCGAAAGATTCAAAGAAGGACTTAAATGACGGTATATTATCTTTACCGCGTGTTTCGTATATAGAGATGTCTTGGCTAAGCTCTGGCTGTAATCTTTTTACGGCATCTCTAAAGAAATATTCATCATCTTGACCTTCAATTAGAAGTACTTTATCTAAGAATAATACCCGCGCCGCCTGCGTATTATTTAATATCTTTATAAGCCCCTTCTGGTCTTCTGTTATCTCAGGCGCGTACACCACGGAATTACGCTCTTCATTTAGTGAGAATCGTTTGACATGCCCTATTGTCTTGTTGCTTATAAATCCTTCCGAATGAGTTACGATGATATACTGCACACCCTGCTCTTTTGCTAGTTTTTCGAGTATTTTAAGATATTCAAATTGAAATTGGTAGTGTAAATGAATCTCTGGCTCATCAATAATAATAAGACCACCATTTACATCATCTCGACCGTACGCCTCAAAGATTAAATGTATAATTGATTTTTGTCCAGCACTAAGACTGTTAATATCTCCTAGATCCCGCTCATTTTTTGTATCGCGAAACCTAAATTCGTATGACCAAGTTCTTAAATCCGTGAGTTCTATATTGAATTGTAAGTTCAATAGTTCAAGCTTGACATTTATGTCATCAACCATTTTCAATCTATTTACAGCATCTTTGGCTTCATCAATATCCTTTTTGCCTTTTAAAAAATTAAGATATTCCTCGCCAAGCTTGAGTTTTACAATATTGAATATAGCTGGCTCACTACCAGATTGGTCATGATTACTGCGATAAGAAGAATCGCGCCTAATTGCTCGCAATTGACTTACTGGATTGGACTGCAAAGAGGTTTGTAGAGAGAAAGTATTATAATTACGAAAAGCAGACAACATAGAAAATGTACTTCCAAGAGGCTTTACATGGTCGGCATGTTTATTATTGTGTATCGCTATAGCTTCGTTGATAGCCTGGTAGTATTCTAGATAAAATTGTACGGAATCTGGCGTGGAATCAGTATATTTTACATCGTATGTGCTTTTTTCATAATTAAAGATAATATCTATAACAATTTTTATATCGCCATTTATAGGCCTAAAATCTATGGGAAATTTTATATAAGAATACTCCTCAAATATATTTTTTATATGAGTGTAATTATTTGCTATATGGCTCATGTTAGCGTTATCAATATCATCAAGTGTAAATGATATTCTTATTCTCTGTATTTCCGATTCCGAATTCCAATTAGGCTGGAGCCGAAGACCTGAAATATTATTAGATCGATCATCTATTATGAGGGAGCCTCTTCGAGCTTCACCTAGCAACGAAAAATTATAATCCCTAACCTCACAATACTTAAATAGGACTCTTGTGAATACAAAATTCATAGCCTCTAAAGCTGTTGACTTGCCGGATCCGTTCCCTCCAATAATAATATTAAGGTCTGGGTCAAATTCAATCTTAAAAGCGTTGTTTATATCCTCCTCATATTTGAAGCTTAGGATATTTGATAATTGTAAATAATTAACTCTCATGATGTTAATAATTATACACTTACTGTCCCTGCTTTGGGTTAGGAGCTATAAAATATAGCTCTTTCGAGCTATATTTAAAACGTGTATTTTTTGGAAGCTATTTTTACGCTTTCAGTTTTTTATCCTTCAGCTTCAACACCACATCCGCCTCTTTGGCCAGCTGCTTGCTGTGGGTGACGACGATGACGCATTTGTCGTTTTCGTGGGCGGCTCGGCGCAGGATATCGATGATGTCGGCGGCGGTGGTTTCGTCCAGATTGCCAGTTGGCTCGTCCGCCAAGATGATCGGCGCATGTGAGACGAGGGCTCGGCCGATCGCTACGCGCTGTTGCTGACCGCCAGACAGTTTCATAACATTACGGTGAATATGATCGTCGTCCAAGCCCATGGCGTGTAGCGTTTCATTGGTAGCCTTGGAATTAACCAATTTCAAGTTTTCTAGCGGTGTCAGATAATCGATCAGGTTATAATTCTGAAACACCAGCGAGATATTGTGCTTGCGATGATGCGAGTAACCCTGCTCGGCGATGTCTTGATCGTCGAACAAAATCTGCCCGTCGGTTGGCGTGTCCAGCCCCGCTAGCAGCCCCAGAAGGGTCGATTTACCAGCACCAGAACTACCGACGATGGCGTAGAACTTGCCTTTTTCAAATTGATAATTGATGCCGTTGAGCACATTGCTAGTGCCGTCGGCGTATGAATAGATGATATCGCGTAAAGTAAGTATTGACATAGTACTCCTAACTTAATTTTGCTAAAATTTGCTTTGGTGATTGGCGCATGATTGGCGC
>JABCNZ020000007.1 GCA_013333845.2 Candidatus Saccharimonadota bacterium | reverse complement strand
GTGTATTCGGCCAATTAGATAGATCAAGCACCCAAGCATTGCCATTAACCGTCAATTCTGGATCAACTCCCAGGACAAACACCCTGCCGGCAAACTCAACCGCCAGCTGATGCACGCCAGTCACCGGATCAATAACCGTATGTACCGCATCATACACGCCATAAATCACTGGATAGCCGTTATCTTTAATTACCGAATGGTCGTATTTTGGCGCAAAAACGTCGCACTCCGCATCATTCACTTGACCAACCGCTCTGCTGTAAACTGTATGAGAGCAGTCTATTTCACGAATTAACTGTGAAAAAGTCGAATCTGCTGAAGTTGTCGCCAGAGCAGCTTTACTATTAAAAACTACGCCAATTATTGCTGTTAAAAATACGACGGCTACCGCACCAGTTCTCATTATATTTTTCATCCTCATCATTGCGCCACCACCGTTACTGTTACTGGCAATGTATACGTGCCTGGTTTCTGATACGCCGGGATAGTCTGCTTCAAGGAAATATTCTGCAATTTAAACAGACAGGTCAAACCACTGCTGCTTGAGGCGGTTGCTAGCGTAATCGCGTTAGCCGACGCCGTGCCAGCTACAAACGCACCGCCCGTGCCATACGACAAACCAGTCGTCGTACAGGCCTGCCCTAGCGGCGTCGAACCGGACGCCGTAAACGCGCTTGACGATAGGTCAACCGATAATTGCCCTTGGTCTGTATTAGTACTATTAAACGCATAATTGGCTGCGTCACCAGTCTGCGTCCATTTAGCTGTCGAACCGCCAGTTGCCGCCAATGAAACGCTCCAGCCTGTCGTCGATAAGCTATTTGCCACCTCAAGCTGTTGCGACGAGTTGTTGGATAATTTCGCAGTCGTCGTACTTGCCGCTCTGCTGGTCGTCGCTGCCGAAAATCCAGTAGTTGGATTGGCTAATGTAGCATTAGCGGCATTTGCAAATCGAATACCCAGCGACCCGTCGGCGGTCTTGAATTCTGGATAATACGAATATGTATCAATGCTTGTCCCCGGCGCTGCCGCCGTGTCGGCCGCCAAACGAATACAATAATTCGTATTTCGCTCCAGGCCATTATCAGTCAGCGCCAAATCCCACAGGCCCGTCTCACCAGAATTAATATCACGATTGTTCGTGAACGTCAGCTGTGCAGCGCTACCCGGGCGGACTATTGATTGACGGCTGTAGCCGACACTGGTAGACGGCAGATTAGGATCGTTTGCTGCAGCCGCAATCGCCGTCCCGTTATTCGGACCGGCTGCCGAGTACGCCAAAGTCGAGTTATTGGTCACATCCTGCCAACCCGCTGCCACTGCCTGGCACGTCGCCGCAGTTTTTTTGGCGTATTGAGTGCGAAGCTTCATGGTATTAGCAGGAATGGTGGTGTTTTCTTTGGGAGCATAGACGTGAGTAGGGACGCCGGAATTAATGGTTGAATTGTTACCAAGCTCACCACTTGAATTACTCCCCCAACAATATGCTTTATCATCAGAAGCGATAGCGCAAGTAAACTCCGTACCGGCCGTTATCTGCTTAATTGTTTTCCCCGCCAGAACTCCAGTGGTACTGACAGGTGTAGGAGTAGAAGAGTTTCTTAAATTACCATTACCTAACTGTCCAAAGTTATTGCTACCCCAACAATATGCTTTATCATCAGAAGCAATGACACAACTAGAAATACCACCTGAAGCTATCTGTTTAATTGTTTTACTCGCTAAAACACCTGCAGTATCAACAGCTACAGGAGTAAGAGAATTTACTGTATTATTGTTGCCGAGCTGACCAAAGCCATTATGGCCCCAACAATATGCTTTATCGTCAGAAGCAATGACACAACTATGGTTACCGGCAGAAGACGGTTCTATTTGCTTAATTACTTTTCCTACTAGAGCACCACTAATTTTAACAGCTGAGGGAACAAGAGCGCTTGATGTATTACCGCTACCAATCTTACCATTGCTATTACTGCCCCAACAATATACTCTACCATCCAAAGCCACAGCACAGACGTAACCAAATCCACCTATTATATGTTTTGCGAGCATAAGATCTTCTTTATTCTCTACCCCCACTCGCACTCGAAAACTAGCACCAGTCTGCGGCAGTGTCGCTGCTGTATTATCAGCCGCCAACTGCGCACCAGGAGTAGCACTACTCGACGATTGATACAGACGATAATTAGCCTGATCAACCTTTACTTGCGACGATGACGCTGTAGGCATTAGCGCCTCAGTCGGGCGAGTTAACCATTGCACCGCCACAATAACACCAATACCCAGCACTAACAAACAGACCGCGGTATACACCAAAACCGTCCGTTTGCGTCGTATTCTCAACCCAAATTGCTCGCTATTACTCTCCACTTTTACATAACCTCGCTCGCCGCATAAAGCGAAAGCAGTTCACATTACTATTTTAGCATAAGCAATATACAGGCTCAATGACTTGAACTAGATAATTTGACTGCCAAACTTCGCTAAAATCGCCATAATTATCAGCGCCACCACCGAGGCTAGCACTAACGTATCGTAACCCTGATCAACAAATCGGCGTAACCCGCGGTGTTCAATAATTTTGTTCAAAACATTGTGCCTGGTTAGTCCATAAAAAATCAGCAGCATACCTGCGTCCAGCGTCAAACACCACGGACACAACGCGCCAATCTCAACATAACTCATATAAAACATCCAACCAGCAAACGACAAGCCAGCCACCGCGCCAAGCTGCGCGCCCCACATAAACCACTTCGGGAACTTCGCGCCCGCTAGCAGCGCCACCGCAATTGTCACCATCACTGGCAGCGTCATCATACCAATAAAACTACTAGGAAAGCCAAGCGGCGCTGCCGACCAATGGTTCGCCACCGTCGAACAACTCATCGCCGCGTTCAAGTCACAGTTCAACACGGCATGCGAATTTTTAGCAAGCGTCAGCGATTCAATCGATAATACAAACGAAGCCAACAAGCCCAAGCCGCTACCAACCAGCATCAATAGCGCCGCCAATTGCTGGCGCTTTGACTCTTTGCCCGACAACCGCTTGCGCAACTTTTCAAACATAAAAACTTACCTCGCTAATCGTTGGCAGAGGCAACCCGCGCCACATATTTTGCATCTGGCTATCAGCACTCAGCGCGATAATCGTTGGGTACTCAACGATATCGTACGTCCGGCAAAAATCACTGCCCTCAGCCGAATCTGGGTCAATTTCCTCAATCGTGTGCCCCGTCTGCCGATTAAAGTCATGCAAAAAATCTATAACTCGGCGCGCGTAATCGCTTTCTGTCCGATACACGACAACTACTCGCACGATTCCTGCCCTTTCTGGCGGCGCTGCTCTAATATTTTGACAAAATCATCCAACGTCTTGAACTTTTGAAATACGCTGGCGAAGCGCACATATGCGACTTCGTTACGTTTTGCTAGCTCGTCAAGTACAAACTCGCCAATCAAACGAGATTCAATTTCGCTCTCGCCCAAGCTATGCGCGCGATCTTCCACGGCATCAATTATTTCCTCCAGTTCAACTTCCGATTTGAAGAACTTACCAACTGAACGGCGGATAGAATTGGCTAACTTGGCCCGCTCAAACAATTCGCGGGCACCGCTAGATTTAATAACTGCCAAGTTCGGACGTTCAATTCGCTCATACGTCGTAAAACGCTTGCCATCGGGGGTTTCGCGGCGGCGGCGAATCGTAATACCGTCAGCCGACTCTCTCGACTCTAGCACGCGGCTATTGCCAATCTTGATACCCTTCATCTAGTCCTCGTCGTTATGCTTATTTTTTCGGCGACGCCGCAAAAAGGCTGGCGTATCGTCTTCGTCATCCTCATCAACCGAACTGCCCCATATATCTGCTGTATCCTCGCTAGCAAATTGTGCTGCTGCCGACTGATGCGATAAGTCCATATCGATGTCATCGACAGCTTCGCTAATTGATTGCGTTTGAACAGCCGGTGCTTGTTCTACTGGCGCCGTCAATTCCTCTGCCTGCTGCTGATAGTATGCATTATCAAAGCCAGTCGCGATCACGGTGATAATTAACTCGTCTTCTAATTCCGGCTTCAAGGTGGCGCCGAATATAATATTAGCATCTGGGCTAACAGCACTCGTGATAATTTCGGCAGCCTCTTGAATTTCCGCCATACTCATATCGTAGCCGCCAGTAACGTTAAAGAGTACACCCTTAGCACCATCAATCGATACCTCAATCAGCGGCGATTCAATTGCTTGCTGTGCTGCTTGTGCCGCCCGGCCTTCACCACTAGCCCGGCCGATACCCATTAACGCTGATCCAGCATTACTCATTATGGCTTTAACATCGGCAAAGTCGAGATTAATCAAACCATGCTCAGTTATCAGCTCTGAAATACCCTGCACACCTTGGCGCAGTACATCATCGGCAATCTTAAAAGTCTCAAGCAACGGCGTCCGCCGGTCAATAGTTTGCAGCAGCCGATCATTCGGGATAGAAATTAGTGTATCGACTTGCCGACCCAGTTGAGCAATCGCCCACTCAGCATTAGCCCGGCGCTTTTCGCCTTCGAAGCTAAACGGCTTGGTAGCCACGCCAACAGTCAAAATACCGAGATCGCGCGCTACTTCAGCTACCACATGACCCGCTCCCGAGCCAGTTCCACCACCAGCACCAATCGTCACAAACACCATATCGGCTCCCTCTAGCGATTCGCGAATTTCATCAATCGACTCGCGGGCTGCTGCTTCACCAACGGCTGGATCGGCACCAGCTCCCAAACCATTCGTGGTATTATGGCCCAGGTGGATTTTGACATCGGCTTTTGAATTATGCAAAGCCTGCGCGTCTGTATTCATAGCTATAAACTGGACGCCATTTAGCCCTGCGTCTTTCATACGGTTAACCGCCGAACCGCCGGCGCCGCCGACGCCAACGACTTTGATGCTTGCGAATGTTTGGATTTCGCTCGGTTTTACCTCTGGCATTATAACTCCTTACCCCTTATTCTCTGGATCTTATTTCTAGTATATCACCTATGGCCGAAACCTGTTAAATAGCGAACGGAAAAGCCCGCCTTTACTGCCCGACTTGCTAGAATCAACCGCAGCACTATGATAGCCGTCAGGATTAATATCAACCAGCATTAAGCCAATTGCCGCCGCAAATTCAGGTTTATCAACATTATCGACCACGCCGCCATAACCCTTAGCTTTGCCTTTACGAACAGCTACGCCGAGCTGGGCTTTGGCAAACTCAACGATACCTTTCATATTAGCTGTCCCGCCCGTTAGGACAGCACCGCTCGGCAGGCGTCCGGCACGACCAGCTTTCTTCAATTCTTTGTTAACCGCTTCAAAAATCTCTTCTAACCGCGCCTCAACAATTTCATCAATATCGGCAATATCAAATTCTAGACTCTCGCCATCATGTTTAATCGAAACTTTGCTAGATTTGTTGCGGTTAGTGGCCGATGCATGTTTTAGCTTTACTTCTTCAGCTATTTCTGGATCAATTTTCAGTCCAATCGCCAAGTCGTTCGTTATATTAATGCCGCCATATGGTACCACGCCAATATATTGCAGATCACCCTCTTCATAGATTGCTACGCCAGTAGTCGCCCCACCGAGATCGATCACTGCTACGCCATTTTCCATCTGAGAATCGTCTAGCACAGCCTTAGCCGCTGCCATCACCGACGGTACCACGTCATTCGGCCGCACAGTAGCGCCCTCAACCGCCTTTTCGAGATTTACTACATACGGCGCCATCGCCGACACCACATTAGCGCTAATCTCGAGGCGCGTGCCCGTCATGCCTAGCGGGTTCTTAACTCCGCCCTGCCCATCAATCGTGTAGCTAAACGGTACGACTTTCAATATTTTGCGGTTAGCTGGCACTTTGCCAGTCGTTGCAACATCTTCTATACGATAAAGATCGTCTTCGTTAACTTCGTGGTCAGCCATACCAACGGCAATCATACCGTCAGTACGCGTACTCATAATGTGCGAACCATTTATACTAACAGTCGCATCATTGACTTGGTAGCCGCTCATTCGCTCAGCATTGCCCAGAGCCTTATCAATCGCCTCGGACGGTCCGTTCAAGTTCGAGACCGAACCTTTGCGCATACCACTGTTCGGGTATTCGCCAACGCCAACGATTGTCGGCGTGCCAGTCGTCGTATCTACATGCCCGACCACGCACCGAATCATCGTAGTTCCGACATCTATACCAACTGCATATCGAGATTGTTCTTGCATATAGGGATATTATAGCATAACCCGTATAGTTATTTACAACTGCGTAATAATTTCAGCACCGTTTTCGGTAATCAAAACTGTGTGTTCAAAGTGTGCAGCCAAACTACCATCGCGCGTACGAATCGTCCAGCCATCATCTTTATCAGTAACGATTTTCTCGCCGCCCAGCGTCGCCATCGGTTCGATAGCAATCGTATCGCCCGGGCGTAACAGTACACCAGTGTGTTTGCGGCCGTAGTTCGGCACATCTGGCGGCATATGCATTTTCAAACCAACACCATGCCCAACCAATTCGCGGATAACTCCTAATTTGCCGTCTTTCAAAACTTTTTCAATCGCAGCTGCGATGTCGCCAGTACGAACATCGCCTTTAATCGCATCAATCCCGGCATACAAACTTCTCTCGGTGGTCGTTAACAGGTGTTTGACTGCGCCTTTCGGCTTATCGTCAACCACCATCGTGAAAGCGCTATCCGTCTTCATATCTTTATAAGTAATCACCAAGTCAAAACTCACCACATCGCCCTTTTGAAAGATATAATTGCTCGCTGGGCTATGCACGATTTCGTCGTTAGTACTGATACAAATAACCCCCGGGAAGTTCACCTCATCTGTTTTGTAAGTCGCCGAAGCGCCATATTCTTTTATCTTGCCGTCAACGAACGCATCAATATCTTTTTCGCTCATACCAGCATGAATATAATCGCGAATATCTTGGAAAATCTGCGCTAATTTCTTGCCGCCATCGCGCATAGCCTGAATTTGCTCGGGAGTTTTCTCGCCAGTAATTAAACGATCCTGCATGCTTGCAGCTCCTCCATAATCCGATCGTGGACCTGCCCAACCGTACCTGTTCCGTCCAGATGCGCGATATTAACTCCGTGCTCTGTCAAATAATCAAGAACTGGATACATCTCGTGCCGATAAATCCGTAAGCGCTCATCAATTACCTCGGGCGTATCGTCGATACGGCCGCGCACTTTCAGGCGGTGCAGCAACTCAGCACGCGGCACCTCCAAGACAATCACCAACGCAACGTCCCGACCATGCTCAGGACGATGCTCAATCAACCATTTTGCTTGTGCTAATTGCCGTGGATAACCGTCTAGCACCACGCGATCAATATCTTTGGCTCGGCCTAGCGCTTCACCGATTAGTTTATTCACCTTTTCTGGATCAACCAAGCCGCCAGTCCGCATCTGCGCAAATAGCTCAGGATCGCGCGTGTCGCGCAGCAGCTGGCCCGCACTCAACCAGCGCCAGCCATTACGCGCTGCCAGCATTTGCCCTTGGACACTTTTACCTGCACCAGCCGGGCCGAAAAATACAATCATGATACCTTCTTTCTGTTAATTCAACTTTTGTTTTACAATACGAGCAATCGCCGCACCATCCGCCGCGTTGCCAACTTGCTTTTTAACTGCGCCAATAACCTGGCCCATTGCCTGCGGCCCAGTTACGCCAAGTTCGGCTATTTTCGCCTCGATAATCGCCGCCAACTCAGTTTCATCTAGCTGCTTCGGTAAATATGCCTGCAGAATCTCAATTTCCCGCTCTTCTGGTTCGGCCAAATCTGGACGGTTGTTATCGCGGTAGATTTTAGCCGATTCGTTGCGTTTTTTGACTTCGCGGGCAACGACTTTTTCGATTTCTTCATCACTCAGGCCTTCATCGCGCTTGCCCAGCTTAACCTCTTCATCCAGAATTGCTGCCGTCAGATTACGCAGCGTCTCGCCAACAAAACGATCGCCGCTAAGTAAAGCGGCTTTCATTTCATCTTTAATTCGCGCCTTCAGCGCCATTGGCTAGCGAACTCCCAAACGCAACTTCTGCGTCTTTTCCGCCTTGCGCATACGGCGAACAATTGCCCTGCTGCGCCGTACTGTTTTGCTAATCGGTTTTTCAAAGCGCATTGACGCTCTGGCTTTCTGCATCACGCCGCTTTGCAAAAGCCGGCGGTTGAAACGGCGAAGAACGTTTTCATTCGCCTCTTTCTCGTCTTTACGTGTAACTCGTACCATATCGTTATGCATTATATCAGATGAGGAATACTTTTGCAAAGCAAAATTTTACCCGGCCAAGTATCAATCCAGCAAAATAATATGCAACAGCCGCCCCTCAACCGTCCGCACCCCCTGCCATTCATTGACAGTTGGCTGGAACCACGCCACCACCTCGTCGCCTGTCTCGCGGAAGAATTCCTCTGGCGCGTTGAATGACAGCATCTGCAACACTTTACTATTTTTATCACGCAGCGCTAATTTAACGTGTTGCCCGTCCGCGCCCATTCGTCGCATGCTCAAAACTGATGCCCTGGTAATTTTTAGCACTGGTTCGGGATTACCATTGCCAAATGGCT
Organism: Candidatus Saccharimonadota bacterium; assembly: GCA_013333845.2. Classification (GTDB taxonomy): domain Bacteria; phylum Patescibacteriota; class Saccharimonadia; order Saccharimonadales; family Saccharimonadaceae; genus Saccharimonas. The sequence goes on along the minus strand of JABCNZ020000007.1, from coordinate 4,687 downwards.
CCATTTTCGCCAGATTTGTCACCAATTCCTCATCAATTTCCGAAAAATCATCAATTTCTACATCAGCTCGCGGCAGCAAATATCGCTCTTGGTTTGTAAGCTGCAGCGAATCATAAAACTCATTCACGCGCTGACGAAAATCGCCAATTTTCTCAGTCTCCAGCGTCACGCCCGCCGCTGCTCCGTGTCCGCCGCCTTTGATAATGATATCGTCCGCCGCCCGCACTGCATCAGCCGCTGAAAAATCACCAAAACTGCGCGCCGAACCAGTCGCTTCCTCACCGCGCTCGCCAATGATAAACACCGGCTTTTTATATTTCTCCACCAATTTCGACGCCACGATGCCGATAACGCCGTGGTTCCAGCCGCTGCTACTGACCACCAGCACCCGGTCATCAGCCAGCTCCTCGGCTTGCACGCATGCTTCCTCAAAAATCGTATCCTGAATACTGCGTCGCTTAGTATTTAACTCCTCCAGCTTCTCACTCGCCTCCAGTGCCGCCAGTCCATCGCGTGCCACCAACATGTCCAGCGCGTGCTGCGCCGTCTCCAGCCGACCCGCCGCATTCATGCGTGGGCCCAAGCCAAACCCCAGATGCCTGGCATTGACCTGCTCTGGTTCAATACCTGCCACCGCCATCAACGCTTTCAGTCCTGGACGTTGTTGTTTTTTCAACACTTCTAAGCCCCAATAGACGTTCGCCCGATTTTCATCCGCCAACGTCACTATATCGCATACCGTCCCCAGTGCTACCAAATCCAGCAGCCACTTTTCATAGCCATCAGGTAGGCCGTCCAGTTCAGTCTGCAGTGCCTGTACTAGTTTAAACGCCACGCCCGCACCACACAAATCACGAAATGGATAAGTATGTCCCGGAAACTTCGGATTCACCGCTGCCACACTCGGCGGCGGAGTCTCGGCCACGTTGTGATGATCCGTCACCACAGTATCAATCCCTAGGCTAGCGGCATACGCAATCTCCGCATGACACAAACTGCCAGTATCCACCGTCACGATCAAATCTGCACCCATATCGCACACCTTGTCCACCGCACCCATAGTCATGCCATAACCCTCAACAAAACGGTTCGGAATGAAAGCATCGACGTCTTCAAAACCAAACTTACCAAAGGCATCCAGCAGCAGCGCCGTAGCGCTCAGTCCGTCGATGTCATAATCGCCGTAAATAACAATTTTTTCGCCCTGCTCCCGCGCCTGTTTCAACCGCGCCACTGCCTTTTTCATGTCTGGCAGCAAAAACGGATCATGTTTCACCGCCATATAATCTGGCTGCAAAAAAGCCTGGCGCGCTGCCCGCGTCATCAGACCGCGCGCCGTCAAAATCTGCTCGAATAAGGTCATCTACTAATCTCGGAAGTTGTACGTTTCGGCCGATTGCTATTAGCGTGCTGCTGCGACTTAATGACAATACTTTGCAATTCTTTGAAAATCGGGAATTGTTTATTAGTCGAGTAAATCCGTGTATTACCCTGCTTTTCGGCATGCAAAAAACCGACCTTTTCCAGCCGGCGCAATTCGCGCTGGATATTACCGGGGTCTTCCTTGATCAGCTTGGCCAAACCGCGGACATGCGTCCGAAAATCTGGATATTTGGCATAGACGACAACTATCTTACGACGCACCCGCGAGGTAATGAATACATCAAGCATCTAGCCAAGCCCCTTTCTTCCAGTTTAGTTTGTTCTGTTGCTTTTTATTCTACATTCTTTTCATAACCAATTCAAGACCATTTATCGCCAATTCAATATGATTTGGTTAATCTTATCAATTGATTGCTGTAGTGTTGGCACATTGTTATCTTCATAATAATGATCAACTCCCAAGAAATTCTCTTTAACGTCCAGCAAATGTAGCTCATCAGCAGTAATGTGCAGCCGATCAACCACTGCCACCGACGCCACTGGCGATGCTACCACCAACCGCAGAATCCTAATCGGCTTCAAGAAGTCTAAAGCCACTCCGACGCTAGCAGTATTAGCAAAGCCATCCGATACCAGTACCACCACGCGATCTTTCAGCATATCTTTATCGACTGTACCGCCATCGCCGATCAAGCGATTGAGACTACTATATGTTTCGCGTCTCTTCTCGGCCAAATAACCGTGAAATTCGCTCGTATACTCATCAATCTCGCCTGCCGAAAATTCATCATTATATGTGAAATCGCCAGTTTGCGACACCGCTCCAAAATTCATTCCTTCGCCTGGTATCTCGATATCCTGCGATACCAACAACATCAACACGCAGTGCAGTTGCGTCGCAATTTGCTCGCCCACCACTACGCCGCCGTTGCTTAGCGCTACCACAGCGCAGTTTTCGTAGCGATATTTGGCTACCAATTGATCAGCCAAAATCTTTCCTGCTTGCGATCTACTCTCGAAATACATATGCTTATAGTAGCGTGTTAAATTGCCGTAGACAAGGTATAATTAGGCGATGCATTATTATGAAGTAGCGCCCACCAAAATCGTTAAAGCCGACGCTTGCGTATTCACTTACAGCAGCCAGCAACCTCTGGCTATCGGCGCTGTTGTCATTATATCAATCGGTCAGCAATTGCTCACCGGTATAGTTGTAAAAAAAACAACTAAACCTGATTTTGCTACTAAAGAAATTACAACAATCCTCGATCTACCCCCGTTACCGCGTCCGTTGTTGCAAACTGCACAATGGATGAGTAATTACTACATCGCTCATCTGGCATTAGTTTTACAAACCATCTTGCCAAGCGGCCTCACCAAGAAACGCCGCACTCTAAGCTCAAACAGCACTGCAGCAACACGAAGAGATAGAACACATTTTGTACTCAACAAAGACCAGTCGGCCGCCATTGACAGCCTGCTAAACGCCAAAAGCGGCACCGTTATTATGCACGGTGTCACTGGCAGCGGCAAAACCGCCGTCTACATAGAATACGCCAAGAGGTTGATTGCTACTGGCAAATCTGTCATCGTAATTGTTCCAGAAATTGCCTTAACCGCCCAGCTAATCGCCGAATTTCAACACTCTTTTCCCAACCTCATCACCACACATTCGCAACAAACCGAAGCCCAGCGCCACCACGCTTGGCTGCAAGCACTCAATGCTACCCAGCCAAATGTCGTTATCGGTCCGCGCTCAGCCTTGTTTATGCCATTTAACAACATCGGCGCGATTATTATCGACGAAGCTCACGAACCAGCACTCAAACAAGACCAAACACCGCGCTACTCTGCCTTGCGGACAGCCGCTATTCTAGCCCGGTATCACCATGCTACCGTAGTACAAGGTTCAGCCACGCCGCTGGTCAGCGAATATTACCTCGCTGTCAAAACTGGCCGGCCCATTATCAATTTACCAGCCCGCGCCAACCCAAACATCATCACTCCCTCTATAAACGTTGTGGATATGACATCGAAAAATGCCTTTTTGCGCCACCGTTTTCTATCCGACTTATTAATAAATACTATTAATCAGAATCTCGAAAACAACAAACAAACGTTAATTTACCACAATCGCCGCGGCACCGCCAGCACCACTCTTTGTCAGAATTGCGGCTGGAGCGCTTTATGCCCGCGCTGCTTTATTCCAATGACTTTGCACGCCGACCAGCACGCGCTAATTTGCCACATTTGCGGATACCGCGAACGCGTGCCCACCGCCTGCCCTGATTGCGGTAGCACTGATATTGTCCACAAGGGCATCGGCACCAAACTGATTGAGAGCGAATTGCAAAAGCTTTTTCCGCAGGCCGCCATCGCCCGCTTCGACGGCGATATTACCAGCAAAAATAGCCTCAATCAGCGCTATCAAGAACTCTACGACGGACATATCGATATCATCATTGGTACCCAAGTTGTCGCCAAAGGCCTCGACCTGCCCCGCCTGGCGTCTGTTGGTATTATTCAGGCTGACGCTGGCCTGGCTCTACCCGACTTCACCACTCGCGAACGCACCTTTCAGCTGTTAGCCCAAGTTATCGGCCGAGTTGGACGTAATGATCAGCCGACATCAATTATCGTTCAAACTTATCAGCCGCAAAACCCAACCATTGTCCAAGGTATCCGCCAGGATTACGCTAGCTTCTACGCCAACGAACTAGCCGAACGCCGCCGCGGCATTTTTCCGCCGTTTGTTTATTTGCTCAAACTAACTTGCATTTACAAAACCGAAGCCACCGCCATTCGCAACGCCCAAAAATTCGCCGCCAAACTCCGCAGCGAATACCCCGATACTACATTCTTTGGGCCGGCACCAGCTTTCTACGAGCGAGTCCGCGACACCTACCGCTGGCAAATTGTTGTCAAATCGACCAACCGCGCCAAACTGCTCGACATAGCCAGCCAATTACCCCGAACACACTGGCAATACGACATCGATCCGGCAAATCTGTTATAATATAAAGTTGTGAAGAAAGAAGCTATCATTACCCTGCCAAATCCGCACCTGCGCCAGAAATCGCAGCGAGTTCATGTCGTCTCTGATGAAACCCGCCAGCTTATCAAGGATATGACTGACGCCAGTATCGACTGGGAGAATTCCCGGCCGCACGAAATTAGCGCTGCCCTGGCTGCCGTGCAAATCGACCGCCTCGAGCGTGTCGTTATCGTTCGCGCCGATTTCGAAGACAAAGACAACCAAGAATTTATCCCGCTAATCAATCCAGAAATCGTCAAATACGAAGGC
>JABCNZ020000006.1 GCA_013333845.2 Candidatus Saccharimonadota bacterium | reverse complement strand
TGGTTCCGACGATGTTTGGCGCGGTTATGTGACGGGTGTCGGTTTGAGCCAGGCTATTCCAGCTGGCCAAGCAGCAGGTACCTATACTTTGCCGATGACTCAAACTGTGGCCGCTATCTAAGATCTGGCGCAGTTATATCAATGAAAATTGGGCGCTCTTTCGGGCGTCTGATTTTCATTTACGCGGATTGTTTAGTTTTTGGAAGTATCAGCGGGTGTTGGTATAGTCATGAGCGTATTGGCTTGCTATAATAAACGTATGATTTTAATGAGGAGAATACGGGGTATAGTTTCATGCTGGCGCAGGCTAGCGGTAATGGCGGTTGCGGCAGGTGTTTTATGGCCATCGTCGGTTCTGGCAGCAGGGATTGGCAGCCGCCCGGCGAATCCTGATCCGAACAACCCGCGGACGCAGTCGATTTTTATTTATCAATTGAATCGCGGCGCGAGTAAATCCGATCAATTGACAATTACTAACGGCTTGACCGAACAAGCAAACATCGAAGTGTATGCCGTCGATGGCACAGTCACAGCGACCGGCGATATGACATGCAAGCAGCAAGTTGAGGCAAAGAAAGATGCTGGCAATTGGGTGAAACTAGCGAAAAGCGAGGTGACTTTGGCGCCTGGTACATCGACGAACGTTGATTTCACAGTTACCGCGCCTGATAAGGCTGATGTTGGCGAGCATAATGCTTGTTTGGTAATCCAGCGTAAAGCCGATCCGGCCGCTGCTAAGAAGGGCGGCATCCAGCTACAGACGCGCCAAGCGGTGCGTATGGCGGTTACTATTCCTGGTAATATTCACCACGACGTGACAGTTGATAAATTCGCCGTCGATAATAACGGCAAGCAGCTGTATAATATTGCTATTAAAAATTCTGGCAATGTTTCGGCTGATGTTGATGTCAAATTAGTAGTCAGGGATATGCTGGGCAATATTGTTTATCGAAATGGCGGCGAGTATGCGGCAATTGCCGAGCAAGTCCGCCAGTTCCGCTACGAGAGTAATTTGCAGCCGTTCTGGGGCGGCAAGTACCGTGCTGAGCTTTCAATTGCTTATAATAAAAAGGCCGGCGAATGGGGTGTTAGTAAAAATTCAGCTGATTTAACGACGAAAAAGGTTGAACCGATAGAGTTATTTTTCTGGCCGAAACCTGGTGCTTGGGCGATTATTATTGGAGCGATTGCCGTAGTTATTGCGGCGGTTTGGCGGGTGATTGTCTTAGTGAAAAAGCGCCGGAAGCGATGATTTTACTAGCTGTGATTGATATGCCATAATGGGGGTATGAAGAAAAATTTTCTCGTTAGGGCTTTCTTTGGTATCACCATTGCGGCGCTCGGCGGGGTTCTGCTACTGAGGAATCTCGAGATTATCAAGTTTGATAGCTGGAACGTGTTCTGGGGAACTGTTTGGGCGGTTGGTCTGGTTTTGGCGGGGCTAACCACGATAGTCAGCTCCCGGAAGATGCTAACGCGAGCGTGGGGTTTTCTATTGATGGCCACGGGTGTGTCAATTGGCTTGAATGCGTATGGCGTCATTGATGTTAGTATCTGGAAGTTGTTTTGGCCAGTTGTATTGATCGCTGTTGGGTTGATGATGGTGTTTAGTATTGGGTCCGCAAATCGCAAGCGAGCCGAAGAATCGGGCACTAATGATAATGAAAAAGTGGCGATTTTTTACGGTGAAGAGTCGCGTGTGAAAGGTGATTACACGGGCGGTTCAGCAACGGCGATATTCGGCGGCGTGGAGTTGGATTTGCGCCAGGCGAAAATTAAGGATGGCGCGGTCATCGACGTCTTTACGTTTTGCGGCGGTGTCAACATCAATATGCCTGACGACGTGATCGTTAAAAACGAAGTTCACGGCATTTTGGGCGGCAGCGAGGATAAAACAGTATCCAAATCTTCCGCCAAAAAGACAATCTATCTGCGCGGCGAGTGCGTTCTGGGCGGTTTGGAAGTAAAATGATTTAGTTTGGATTGGCTCGAGATAACGCTATATCTAGTGTGCTTACGCTAGATATAGCGTATTTTAATTTTATGTAGTAGAATGTGAGTAGGGCGTTTTCGCGTGTGCTAGCTGTTGTGGCGGTGCGGCGAAATGAGCGGCTATCAACTGCGAAGCCTGCGGGAAGAAATCGGTATGATTTTGAATCAACTGAGATTAGACCCCGCCGTGAGCTTGCGTAAATAGCATAAGAAAGAGCTAAAAGAATCACTTCTTTTGGAATCGAGATGGTACCGTCCGTTTGAAACACCTCCAGCGGATTCTCGAAGTCAAAAGAGGTGATTTTTTTTGAAAGGAAATAATACTAGTGCCAGCTAGCAAACAAGAGTTGCTTAAAGATACCAACGGCGAATGCTCGCTTAATCCTAATAAATATACGCCTGTTATTGAGCTAGTGTCGCCCGGCAGCAGCTCATTTACTCGCCTTAAAAAGGAGATGTATATCTCTGATGATTATGAGGCGGAGCTACGTGATCTAATTAAACAGAAAAAGGCGGTGGTGTTGGCTGTAGAGGTAGGCGGACGTTATGCCGGTCGGGTGACCTTGCGGCATGATTGGGGCGATGAAACCTCTATCATTGAAAAGGATTTTCCGGGTTTACCGCAAATCAATGCGCTGGAGATTGATGAGGATTATCGACGTCGGGGCTTGGCGACTATGCTTATCACAGCAGCAGAAAATGAAGCCCGCCGCCAAGGTTTTTATATGATTGGATTAGGCGTTGAAATTTCAAATGAACCAGCAAAAAAACTATATGAAAAACTGGGTTACAGTTATCGGCAAGTAGGCGGTAGCGATACGTATGATTTTCTCTTCGGCAAGCCTAATCCGCAGGTATATAAGCTACGGTTAATGACAAAATCGTTGCAAACAGAGGCAAATCATGACTAATCAGCATCAAGAATGGCTGGATTTTGCCAAAAGCGTGGCGCTGGAGGCGGGCGATATTATGCGAAAATATTTTGGCAAGAAGCCAGACTCTCATTTCAAAACAAACAATACAATCGTGACTGTTGCTGATGAGGAGATAGTAAAAGCGATGAGGAGACTAATAGAATGATGAACAGGGAACAGGAAAGTTTGATTAATAATTTAAGCAGTGAATATAAGGTAAATAAGGAGAAAGTGTAATGAAATTCAAACACGGCACACGCCGCCGAGCGGCAGAATACGAAAAAGACTGGGTGCAACGCTGGAAGGATGATCAGACGTTTGAAAAGTCAGTGGCGCAGCGGTCGGCAGATAATGCCTACGTTTTTTACGACGGGCCGCCGTTTATTACTGGCGTGCCACATCATGGTACGTTACTGAGCTCAATCGTTAAAGATGCGGTGCCGCGCTACTGGACAATGAAAGGCAAGCGTGTGGAGCGTCGCTGGGGTTGGGACTGCCATGGGTTGCCGGCAGAGAATTTCGTCGAAAAGCAGATGAATATTACCGATCGGCGGCAGATTGTGACGAATAGCGACCAGCCAGCGCCGCTGGATAAGGACGGTAATCCTTTGCCAACTATCAGTCTGGAAAAATACATTAACAAGGCGCGCGAAAGCATGGTGGCCAACAGCGAGACGTGGCAGGGCGTGATCGACCGCATCGGTCGTTGGGTAGATTTCAAAGGTGCCTACCGCACCATGGACAAGGATTTTATGGAGAGCGTCTGGTGGGCGTTTAAACAGCTGTATGAGGCTGGCAAGATCTACGAAGGCGAAAAGGTGCTGATGTACGATACCAAGTTTGCTACCCCAGTGAGCAAGGCTGAAGTGACGATGGACAACGACGCCTACCAAACGGTGACTGATCCGAGTGTGTATGTGAAATTTAAGCTGCTTAGTGGTAACACGAGGCACAAGATAACGTTAGACAAAAGCTCAAAGATCTTGTTTGTGTGCAATGCAAATGTTGTCCGTTCACAGATGGCGCAGGCTTTTTATAATCACTTCACCAAGACTCAGAATGCCGATTCGGCTGGCGTTAACGCAGAGAAGTATCCTACCGCT
>JABCNZ020000005.1 GCA_013333845.2 Candidatus Saccharimonadota bacterium | reverse complement strand
CTGTCAAGCCAGCCAAAATGCGGTATTGCAACTGGTATTTTACAACGGCGCGCCGGCAAAACGCTTGATTCAACTGGCGATTTCTATACCACCTGGGGACTACCCGGTCCACGAAACCGCGACGAGCCTGTTGAAAATGCGCCGAGTAAGCCTGGCGAGGTTTTTGGCGCGACTGGTGGCGGAGCGATTTATCGCGCGGCAATTTTTGACGATATCGATATGTTCGACGAGGACTTTTTCATGTATTACGAAGATGTCGACCTCAGTTTTCGCGCCCAGTTAGCTGGCTGGAAGGTCCGCTTTACGCCCAAAGCCATCGCTTATCACAAGGTTGGCGCCAGCAGCAAAAAAGTGCCTGGTCTCGCCGTTTACAATACTTTCAAAAACCTGCCGTTAGTTTTCATTAAAAACGTTCCAGGGAAGTTATTTTGGCATATTGGCCTGCGCTTTTTCTTGACATATTGGCTAATTTTCGCCAGCGCCGTCCGCCATGGCAACGGCTGGCCAGCTTTCAAAGGTATATTAGCCTCAATAATTCGCAAGCCCGCTGCCTACAAAAAGCGCTTAAATATTCAAAAAAACCGCAAAGTCTCTGTTGACTACATCCGCAGCATTATCCACAAAGGGCCGCTACCCAATCAAACTGGACTGTTGAAATTTCGTAAGTTTTTTACTGGGAAATAAACTATTCCCATAACTGCTTTTAGCGCTTCTATTTTGTGAATTTTTATGATAATTCACAACCCGTATGGCGTATATTGACAGAAAACACGTTCTACGGGTAAAATTATTATTATGAAGATTCATTTCTCGAATCAAGGAATGCTCCGCAATTTTGAGAATTTCCTTGAATCAGCTGATCTATCAAATCCCTCGGAGCTTCATATTTCTACCAACCCTAAATGGATTAATGTTCACCCTGCTATTTTGGTTATGACAGCTGCTCTAGCAAGAAAAGCTGGAAGACTAAATTCTACCATAGATACACCTCCAAAATCTGGCGCCTACCTTGACAGGATGGGCTTATATTCATACCTTAAAACACCATCACCATTTAGCATTACCCACAAAGACGAATCTGGTAGGTTTATTCCCATTTCTGTAATTAGCACTCCGCAAGAGCAATCTGCTTTTATTTCAGATATGATCCCCTTACTACACTTGCCAGAAGAAAAATCTCGCGTAATTAAGTATGTTATAGGCGAACTCGTACGTAACGTTATAGAACATTCCCTATCTTCAGATGGCGCTGTAGTAGCTGCACAATATTACAAAAAAAGTAATCGGATTAGTATCGGAATTTGCGATTCTGGGATTGGAATATGGAAAAGTATGCAAGAATATTGGCATCCAGCCACAGATATAGATGCTATAAAACTCGCCCTTACGCCTGGGATATCAGGAACAACACGCCAAGAAGGAGGTACTGACGATAATGCTGGCGCTGGACTATTCTTTATTAAATCAATTGCAAAAATATCCCGTAGCTATTTTTTAATTTATAGCGGTAAAGGAGAATATAAGCTTACAAAACACGATCGGCGCACAAAAACTCCAAGACTTTATGCCGACCCAACACGAGATCCTCATCGTGAAATTAATACTGCTCCAGATTTTCAAGGAACCCTAGTTGCAATTGACATATCGTTAGATAATAACGAAGCTTTTGACGCACTTCTTGAAATGATTAGTCTAGTTTATGATAACGCGATACGCGAAAGAAAACGTGCTAAATATAGGGAACCCCGTTTTATATGATGATTACCGTTAAAATGTATAATGAAGCAGGGAAATTTGCTGAGAATAAAGAAATAGCTAAAACTATACGCACAAAGCTAATCATACCCAACCTAGAAAACAATAATATGATTGTGTTTGATTTTAACCATATTGAAGGGTGCACTCAATCATTTATTCATGCACTTTTAAGCAAACCGATCCGCGATTTTAGAGAAACAGCTTTTAATAATTTATTGTATCAAAATGCCAATCAAGATGTTAAAAAGATCATATCAATCGTTTATCGTTATATGCAGGAAAGTTTAGATGAATAATACCCGTAGAACGTTTTTATATCAAAACACGCTCTACGGGGAGGATTAATCCATATGCGCCTGCTAGAATATGAAGCCAAAAACCTATTGTCAGCGTGTGGGGTGCCGATACCGCGCGGCAAAGTTTTCGCTATTAATGAATTGCAAGCTATCGCTGCGCCAATCGTTCTGAAATCGCAGGTTCCTATCGGCGGGCGCGGCAAACTTGGCGGTGTGCAAATAGTCCGTCGGCAGTCAGATATAGAATCTGCTGCCCGAAAAATGTTCAATCTTAAAATCAAGGAGTTTTTACCATCAAAATTACTAGCCGAAGAAATCCTCAATATTAGACGCGAATTTTATTTTTCGTTAAATATTAATCGCCAAACCGCTGCCATTGAATTACTTGTCCATCCTGGCGGCGGTGTCGAAATTGAAAGCCAAGATACTGCGGATTTTTTTCGGCGCGATATCGTCAATGAAAAATTCGAGTCTTTAGCTGATGAGCTCGCTGATTATCTCGATATTGCTGACAAAGCGTTCTTGCTGCAAGATATTATTGAAAATGCTTATCGTTGTTTTATTGACAATGATTGCTTATTACTAGAGATTAACCCGCTAATACTCACCTCTGACAGTAGGTTAATCGCTGGCGACGCTAAAATTACCGTTGACGATGCAGCCGCTTTTCGCCACTTGGATTGGCAATTCGAAGACAACTCTACCGAACACAATTTCGTCATACTTAATCGTGACGGCGCGGTTGCTACAATCGCCAACGGCGCCGGACTCGCCATGGCAACGGTCGATGCAGTCACAGCAAGCGGTTTGACACCAGCTAATTTCCTCGACATCGGCGGTACAGCTACCTCCGATAAAATCCTCGACTGCTTCCGTCAAATCACTACTCTCGATAATATCAACGTGATTATCATTAATATTTTCGGCGGCATTGTCCGCTGCGATGAGGTGGCCCGAGCCATTATCGATGCCCAGCGGCAAATTCCTGACCTACCGAAACTCGCCATTCGCCTATCTGGCAACCGCGAATCCGAAGCCCGCCAACTGCTAGCACAATACAATTTACCGCTATTCGACAGTTTAGAAGCAATCCTGGAGGACATTTCATGACACTGCAGCTTTTCACTGGCAAAAATGTCATAATTCAGGGAATCACTGGAAAAAACGGCCGGTTTCACGCGCAAAACATGCTTAATTACAAAACGCATATCGTCGCTGGCACCTCGCCTAATCAAGCTGTTTCCGAAGTTCACGGCGTACCAGTTTTTCGAACAATTGACGATATCCAAAAACGTTTTACCATTGATATTTCCGTGATTTTTGTGCCAGCGCCGCACGCCAAAGCCGCTATTTTAGAGGCTATTCAGGCGCAAATCCCGCTCATCGTCTGTATCACCGAAGGTGTACCAGTACATGATATGCTCGAGATTAAACAAAAACTACGCATTAGCCATTCGGTTTTAATCGGTCCGAATTGCCCCGGCGTGTTATTACCAGGCAGGCAGCTGCTGGGCATCATTCCAGCGTCACTGTCAGTACCTGGCGATACAGCAATCGTCAGCCGCAGCGGCACGCTTACTTATGAAGCTATGTCGCTACTGACGCAGTCTGGTTTCGGGCAGCGATATATCATCGGTATCGGCGGCGATATGATTAGCGGTAGCAGTTTTGTCGATTGTTTACAGTTATTTCAAAACGACCCTAGCGTTAAACGTATAGTAATGATCGGCGAAATCGGCGGCATTAGCGAAATTACGGCAGCTGATTATATTAAGCAATCTATCAGCAAGCCAGTTTACGCTTATATCGCCGGGCATAGCGCTCCTAGCGGTGTCCAGATGGGACACGCTGGCGCTATCCTCGGTACTAACGCGCTTGAGTCAGCGGCTGCCAAAACAGCTTATTTACAACAAGCTGGCATCATTACTGCCAATTCAATTAGCCAGCTTATTCAAAAAATAAAGTGATATAATTAGCCTATGAAGACAATTACCGTTCTAATCCCAGCCTACAACGAAGAAGCGGTGTTGCCGCAGTTATTCGCGCGTCTAAAAGATTTGCAAAAAACGATCAAAAAATACCGCCTAGAACTGCTATTTATCAACGATGGCAGTAGTGATGACACCTTGACTATGATTCAAAAAGAAGCCAAAAAGAATTCTTCAATTGCTTATATTAATCTATCGCGCAATTTTGGCAAGGAAACTGGCATGCTAGCTGGTTTTGATTACGCCAAAGGCGATGCAGTAGTAATTATCGACGCTGATCTACAAGACCCGCCCGAGCTAATCCCGCAAATGATTGAACTCTGGGAGCAAGGGTACGATGATGTTTACGCGCGGCGCCGCAGCCGCCAGGGTGAGACTTGGCTCAAGAAAAAAACCAGCGAGTGGTACTACCGTATTTTGCAAAAGTCGACGCAAATTCCAATTCAGCGCGATACTGGCGATTTTCGCTTGCTTGATCGGCGCTGTGTTGAAGCTCTCAAGCTGCTGCGCGAATCGCAGCGCAACACCAAGGCCCTTTTTAGCTGGATCGGCTTCAATAAAAAAGAATTACTTTACGATCGCGACCCGCGCGCTGCCGGCGATACCAAATGGAACTACAGTAGACTGGTTAATCTCGCTATTGACGGTATCACCAGTTTCACCACGGCGCCGCTGCGAATGTCGTCGATTTTGGGGATGATTATATCATGCGGTGCATTTTTGTATATTCTTTATCTGCTAATTCGACCGCTATTCGGCGTACCTACTGGCGCTGGCTATTCATCGCTAATGGCAGTAATCTTGTTTCTCGGCGGCATCCAGCTGATTAGCCTAGGTATTATCGGCGAGTACGTTGCTCGAATTTTTAGCGAGTCCAAGAACCGGCCTGGTTACTTTGTCGAGGAATATCACGAGGCTAAGCGTGAAAAATAAGGCGCAAATTGGTCGTTTCGCTATCGTCGGCACAATAAATACGATAATTGATTTTGGGCTATTATTTTTACTTACCTTTCTAGGACTACCGAAACTAGCCGCCAATACTGTCTCGACCGGTACTGCCTTTGTTTTTAGCTTTTTCGCTAACAAAAAGTACACCTTCAAATCCACTAGCAAAAATATCAAATATGAGATAGTGTCCTTTGTGATTATTACGCTATTTGGCTTGTGGGTGCTTCAAAATGCTATGATTTGGCTGGCTACGCCGCTAATCAAAAGCTTCATAACTAATGAACAAATTTCCTTGTTTGCCTCTAAATTATTTGCCACGGCCATCTCTCTGATTTGGAATTATTGCCTATACGAGCGAATTGTTTTCAGAAAGGAATCGTCATGAGTCATATCGCTATTGATGCCCGCGTTATCAACTCTGGGACTGGTACTTACGTGGTTAAGTTGCTAGAATATTTGCAAAAAATCGACCACCACAATACCTACAGTATACTCGTGCCAACCAAAGATAAAGACTATTGGCAGCCAACTAACCCAAATTTTAACGTCCTAACTATCGATTTCAAAAACTATTCGCTAGCTGAACAACTTGGTTTCAAAACTTTCCTTGATGATCTCAGTCCAGATTTGGTGCATTTTTGCATGCCGCAGCAGCCAATCCGATACCGCGGCAAGCACGTCACTACCGTTCACGACATGACACTGCTCAATACTTATAATTCCGACAAGAATTGGCTGGTTTTTCATGCTAAACAACTGGTCGGCCGCTGGGTATTCAAGAAAATTGCCAAGACTAGCCAGCATATTATCACCGTGTCAAACACTACCAAACGCGAATACCAAGCATTCTGCGGGATAGATGATGATAAAATTACAACGATTTATGAAGCTGCCGAGATTCATCGGGGCGGCCTGCAGCCGTACAAAACACCGTTTACGCGTTTTATTGCTTATGTCGGCCAGCAGCCCGATTACAAAAATATCCGCCGTCTGGGTGACGCCCACCAAAAACTACTACAAAAGTACCCCGACCTAGGATTAGTGCTAGTTGGCCGGATTAACGCCGCCACTCAGCGCAACAAGGACTATTTTGAATCAAAAAAGTACAAAAATATTCACTTCACCGGCTTTATACCTGATGCTGAGCGCGACTGGATTTTTACCCGGTCGCTAGCATATGTCTTCCCGTCGCTGCTCGAGGGCTTCGGCTTGCCGCCATTAGAGGCAATGGCCTACGGTACGCCAGTTGTTTCCAGCAACGCTTCTTGCATGCCAGAAATTCTCGGCGACGCGGCAATATACTTTGATCCGCTTGATATTGAGGACATTGCCAGCAAGATTGATACCGTTATTACCGATAAATCACTGCGCAATACTTTGTCTAAAAAAGGCAAGCAACAAGTGGCTAAGTATTCTTGGCGGCGAATGGCCGAGCAAACTTTGAAAGTTTACGAAAATGCTATCAACAGCTAGAGTCTCATTTCTTTGAAGGCTTTTTGCGCTAAATCATACATAGTTTGGTACACAGCGATATCGGCGCCCTGCTCGGATGTGTGCAGATAAATTACGTTATCAACAACCTCGATTGAGACTTCGAAACCAAGCGCTGCCAATTGTTCCATGTACGTCGGGTTGAGCAGCTCAAAGCTAGCTGCTTGGTCGGTATTAGAAGCATACACCTCGTATAACTCATTAAACTTGCCCCACTCCATTTCGACTTTTTCCAAACCGCGAACACCGCCGAAACGCATCATTTTCTTGCGACGAACAATAATTTGGCCGTAATCTTTTGGTACGTTAATTTGAGCGATAACTACTGATGAGCTATCAGTGGCACGCTGGTAAGTATACAATTGCACAAGCAATGATTCTTTATACAAGCCGACCACATGGTTATTAATATCTGATGTACCAAACTGAGCGCCGTTAAATAGTTGACCGCGCTTTGGTATAAACAACCAGCCCATATCAGCGCTATAGCAATAATTATTCTGGCGGGCAAATTGGTCGATTTGCGGATTATACATCGCCGGGTTAGCTGTCGCCTGATCAACGCCGTCCAATAACCAATCTTTGCCATGGCGACGGAATCGCCAATATTCAGTGAATATACTATTGTCGGTAAATAATGTCTGATTGGTAGCGTTATCGATCAGCGAATCTTTAGCACTCGCCGAAAAACCAATCGTTACTGTATCTTGGCTATCATCAGGCGAATCTAACATATCAACCACCTCGGCGTCGTTCACTACGATATCCGACATTTGGTTTGTCCGATTCATTAGCTGTAGCGTATAAATCATCAAACCAGCATGATAAGCATAATTTTCGGTGGTATAGGCTTTAATCGCTTCGCTATCTTGTTTCGCCCAATCGCTTTGGTAGCGCAGGAATACTTGCTTGGCGTGATCGATTACCTGCTGTTCGTTCCATACCGGATCGGCAGCGCTAGCTTGCGTAAGTTTATCGCGCAAAAACTTACTTTGTTTAATCTTATTAAACGCCTCGTAAAGTCCAGTAATCATACCGACGAGCGCTCCTAGAGCGATAGTTACACCTACCCAACCTCTAGCAATCAACACGAAGGTTATTACTATCAGGACAAAACCAATCGCGTTCGCAGCCACAAACCGCGTACCCTCTTGGCCTATGTGCTTGCGCAGCGCCGAACCGATACAATAAGCCGGTACGAAGCCAATCATCGCTATACCGGCCAGCAAACCGCCGCCTACGCCGCCGCCAGATCCACCGCCCGAGCCGCCAGATCCACCGCCGCCAGCACGAGCAAAGAGCTCGATATTTGTCAAAAATAAATGTTCCATCGAGCTCCTTACTTTTAATTTATTATTTTATAATTAAAATTTGACTTCAACTGGCTTTTCAATTGCTGCCCGTTCGCTTTCGCTAACGTCGAAGAATTCTTTATCAGCGTTAAATCCTAGCATTCCAGCGAAAATATTAGTCGGGAAGACTTTGCGCTTGGTGTTGAATTGGGTGACGTTAGCATTGTAAAAGCGGCGCGAGGCAGCAATTTTATCCTCGGTGTCGGTAATCTGCGCTTGCAGCTCCATAAAATTGCTAGAAGCTTTCAGCTCCGGATAATTTTCGGATACCGCGAATAAGCTTTTGAGGGCCATGGTTAATTCGCCGTCAGCCTTGGCTGCTTCAGCCGGGTGTGTTGCCGACATGATAGCCGAGCGCGCCTCGGTGACTTTTTCGAAAACGCCGCTCTCGTGCGCCGCGTAACCTTTAACAGTTTCAACGAGGTTCGGGATCAAGTCGGCGCGGCGCTTCAACTGCACCGAAATACCGCTCCACGATTCGTCAGTTTTGATATTTAGCTTGACCAAGCTATTATATATGCCAATTACCGCGCCGATCACGACAACCAGCAGGATAACCACCACAGCTACGATTATTAGTACAGCAGCCATACTCCAATCCTTTCCTTTATACTTATGATTATACCGCTAAGAGCTTGCTTGCGCAATAATAATATAGCGCTGGCGGCCTTCGCCCTCAGAGTAAGTGCGAATATCACTGTATTCAGCCGCTATCCGGTGGACAATTCGGCGATCAGCAGCGTTAATATGAGCAACATGCGAATCGCCGGTGCGGCGCACTTCTTCGATCCAACCGCGAGCCTTTTCGGCAATTTTTTCTTCGCGCTGCTTCTTATAACCGGCAATATCGACGATTACGCGGGTAACTGCCGCATTATTATTGCGCAGTACCGTCGATACCATGTATTGCAAGCTGCGCAGCGTCTCGGCATTACGGCCAATCAAAATACTATTGAGGTCGCTGCTAGCAATGTCAATCGATAAAATATCATCCTGATAGCTAGTCTCGACCTCTATATTTTCGCCAAAAAACGACAAAATATCCTCGACAAATTTCTTGGCATAGGCAATTGACTGTTCTTTATCCATACTTCTCCTTTCCTACTTCGCCTTAATCCGCGTGATGTGCGCTTCTTTAGCTTTTTTCTCGCGGGTTTTGGTTTTTTTCGATTTTTTGGGAGTGCTAGCCTCTTCGGCAATTTCGTGCATTTCTTCAACATCTTTTCGCAGCAAGAAATGCTGCTGAGCGGCCGCCACCAAGTTAGATGCCGTATAGTAAAGCGCCAATGCTCCTGGCAGCCCCACCATGATCAAGAACATCATTACCGGCATAACCTTCATCATGCCGCGCGTCATAATACCGCTCATCTCGGTCGGATCGGCCTCTTTGCCTTCGGCCGCCTCTTTCATCAGATCGCGGAAACGCTTTTGGTTTTTACCAGCAGTTGGCGCGGTTTGCTTAGTGATAATATACTGAGTAATTGCCGATACGGCCGCCAAAGCCAACAAGAAAAAGTCGATGCCGTGGTTGCTAAAAGTTGTCTTGGTTAAATCGATAAACCCGAGCATTGTATGATTGAAATTAGCTGGATTCTGGATAATCGACTGAATGACATCGATATTTTTGATTGGCTCGTAAAGGTATTGGCTAATCACTTCGCTTTTGAGAGAGATAATAATCCTAATCACCTGGTAAAGCCCGATAAATATCGGTAACTGGATAACTAGTACTAACACCGAACGCATCGGCTTAATACCATAGCGTTTGTATAGTTCCATTTGTTGCATGGCTTCAGTCTGGCGGTCGCCTTTGGCATTTTTTTTGATCTTAGCCAACTCCGGCTGCATTTTGCGCATCAGCTTGGTTTGGTTGAGCTGGCTTTTGATCAGCGGATACATCACAAACCGCAGAATAATTGTAAAGATAATAATCGCCAGCCCGAAATCGTGCCACGGAATGATACTATACAATAACATTAGCGCGTTAAAAATCGGCTGGACAATCAATAATTGGAATAAATCATGCATAAAAGCCTCGTATTCTCCTCTCGGCAAGTACTTATCTATACCATTATATCATCTCTTTGCCTGGCAACTACCGAATCAAGCGATGATTTGCGCAAAAATAGCATCAAGCGATGATTTCAGATCGCCAGGCGCCAAACTTAACGCTTCGCCGTTGGTAACAATCACTGCGATATCGACGTTTTTAACGCGAGGTAAAACATCAACTCGCAAGCGTTCATAAACCTGGCGGCGGATACGATTGCGCCCAACTGCTGATTTATGAACTTTTTTACTAATTACTACTGCAAAGCGCGGCTGCTGGCGGCGGGGATTGGTAATATATCTGACCGTGAAATAACGCGACCTAACTGCTTGGCCGTTTTTGTATAAAAATTTCAAGCTGCCATGCCCGTGAAATCGATATTTTGACGCAATCATACAATAAATTCCATTATAGCAAAATAGCGCCGAAAATTAGCGCTATTTACCTGTAGTTACCTCGACTAGTTAGAGCGCGATACGAGCACGGCCTTTAGCCTGGCGGCGCTTGAGTACAGCCCGGCCAGCTTTGGTTGCCCGACGGGCACGGTAGCCGTGCGTCTTGACGCGGTGTCGAGTATGCGGTTGAAAAGTTCGCTTTGGCATAATGACAGTTATTATAGCAATTTCACGCTCAATAATCAATATTTGATTGCTAATCTGTCGAGATTATACTATCGCTATATAAATTATCCACATTTTTGGCTAGTTTGTCCACAAATTTAACAGAGGTGGCGCTAAATTGTGGAAAAACTCACCCCTGTTTAGCCGCCTACATAACTATTAATGAACGTAACGTTCTTATAGTTGTGGAAAACTCGTGAATCAGCTATCATAGAGATAAGTTATTAACAGCTTGTGAGGGTATAAGTTTTAGATGAATAATTCATTATGGCAAAGTGTCCTGGGGGAAATCGAGCTTTCAGTATCGCATGCGAACTTCAAAACCTGGTTTCGCGATACTGAGCTACTATCTTACGATAATGGCACAGCAACTATCGGCGTTGTTAATGTCTTTGCTAAATCACAGCTCGAAAAGCGTTTCGATACGCAAATCCGCGAGATCCTCAAGAAAAATAACCCTAATATCAAAGATGTTAATTACAAAGTCAAAAATACCAAGAAAAAAATCACTAGCCGTGAAACTACTGCTTCGCTGCGCGATCGCGCTAACGAGTTAATTAGCCGCGCGCCAGTTAACGCCAAAACACCCACCGCCAACACCACCCTTAACCCGCGCTACACTTTTGATAATTTCGTGGTTGGTTCGTGCAACGACCTCGCCTACACTGCTTGCCAGGCAGCCGCCGCCAATCCTGGCGCCAAGTATAACCCGCTTTTCATCTACGGCGGCGTCGGCTTAGGCAAAACTCACTTGATTCAAGCTGTCGGCAACGCCATCATCAAGCGCGATCCCAAAATGAAAGTTGCCTATGTTAGCTCTGAAACTTTCATGAAAGAATTTCTCGACAGTATTCGTTTCAAAATCGCTGGCTTCAGCGATAAATATCGCAACGTTGACGTCTTGATCGTCGATGATATGCAATTCATCGCCGGCAAAGAAAAAACTCAAGAAGAATTCTTTCATACTTTTAATGCCCTACATCAAGCTAATAAGCAAATTATCATCAGCAGCGACAAGCCGCCGCGCAGTATTCCAACCTTAACCGAGAGGCTGCGCAGCCGCTTTGAATGGGGTATGGCGATTGATATTCAAATGCCTGATTTCGAGACTCGCTGCGTCATCATCGAGACTAAAGCTAGCATGTCCGGCGTGACACTGGAGCGCCAGACGGTCGAATATTTAGCGCAAAATATCAAAACTAATGTCCGCGAGCTAGAGGGTGCGCTTAATCAGTTGCTGGCTTATTCGGAAATGCGCGGCACCACGCCAGATGCCGCCACCGCCGAAGGACTGCTCGGCAACGTTCGATCAACCAGGCCGCAACATCTAACCGCCAAGCAAATCATCGACAAAACCGCCCGCCACTTTCAAATCGATAGCAAAGAAATGTGCAGCAGTAAGCGCGACAAATACATTGCTACACCGCGGCAAATTGCTATGTATTTACTGCGTAGCGAACTGCACATGAGTTTTCCGCGCATCGCTCAAGAGCTCGGCCGCAAAGATCACACCACGGCTATTCATTCGGTCAACAAAATTGAAAAGGCTATCAAGCTTGACCTCACTATCCGCGAGCAAGTCGCCGAAATCCGGGAGAAACTTTATGCTTAAATACTGTGGAAATTTTGTGTACAGCCGGTTCAAAGCTTTGGGTAAAAATTGTGTTCGTTTATCCACTGTTTGGCGAGAGGCCTGGTTGTCATTGTCATCAAAGTGGACAAACTGCCTAGTTTTACTATGTGAAACTCACTCTTTTTCCGCTAGATTTTCTCAGGCTAAAATTCGTCAATTACCTCTGTTAATCAGCTACTTTTCCCCATTGTCCACAGCACCTACTATATACATCACTAATTATAAAAAGAAAGATAGGTAATAATTATGGAATTATCGGTCACACAAGAAAACTTTGCGCGAGCACTGGCAATCGTTGGCCGGATCGCTAGCAGCCGCGCCGGATTACCAATACTTGGCAATGTGTTGCTGCGAACTGAAGCTAACCGGTTATTGGTCGCTGCGACTAACTTAGAGATAGCAGCGACTTGCTATGTTGGCGCTAAAATTACTAAACCAGGCGAGTTGACCTTGCCAGCCAAACTAATTAGCGAGTTTATAGCTAGTCTGCCGCGCGGTACGGTTGATATAGTCAGCAAGGGTACGTCGATGACGATTTCGTCGGGTAATTATTCATCAATTATGTCGGGCGTTGACGCTGGCGAATTTCCAGAATTGCCGTCGATTGATGAAAATCAAGCTGTCACCTACACTATCGCAGTAGCTGATTTCAAGCAAGCTGTCAGCCAGACGATTATCACTACTAGCAATGACACCTCACGTCCAGTACTAACCGGCGTTTATTGGCACACTGACGGCGGCAAATTGTATCTAGCGGGCACTGACGGCTATCGCTTAGCGCAGCGCCGCTTGTTCGATACTACTAGCGAGATTGCGGCAATCGTACCGACGTCGAGCCTGCAAGAGGTACTGCGAACAATTTCGGATGGCACTGACCAAGTCGAGGTACTGTTTGACGACGAGCAAGTCCGCTTCCGGGTCGATGACTCCGAGATTACCAGCCGTTTAATCGAAGGCAGCTATCCGAAATATCAGCAGTTAATACCAGCGACCTCCGAAACCCAAGCGCGAGTCAAGATGGACGATTTCTCGCGAATTGTGAAGATCGCTGGATTGTTTGCGCGCAATTCTGGCGGCAGCGTGACAGTGACGGTTGATGGCGAAAAGAATAATATTAGTATTCACTCGATTGCTAGCGAACTTGGCGAGAATACTAGCTCGGCTGATGCCGAGGTTACTGGCGGCGGTGTTCTCACGTTAAATTCACGCTATATTACCGACGCGCTTGGGGTTATTGATGGCGATAGCGTCGATTTCCGGTTTAGCGGCAAACTGTCGCCATGCGTTTTGTCGCCGGCAAGCAAAGATTCGGATTATATCCATATAATTATGCCTCTGAAGAGTTAACATGAGATTTTGCGATTGGCGGTGCAGAATGTTCGCGTTCATTCGCTGAAAATGCTTGATTTGGAGCCAGGGACGACGCTAATATCTGGCCCGAACGGTTGCGGCAAGACATCGCTTATCGAGGCCTTATATATCGCTTTGCGCGGCAAGTCTTTTCGCGGCAGCGACGAATCGATTTGTTCGTACGGCACTCAAATGTATCAGATAGACGTAGCTACCGATGAACTGCAATATCGGGTGACTTATCAAAACCAAGACGGCGCCAAGCGCAAACAGTTCGTGGTTGCTGGCAAAAAACACGGCCGCTTGCCTTATGCTCTCAAATATCCGATTGTGCTATTCGAGCCAGATACGCTGCGGATCGTTAATGGTTCACCGCAGCGCCGACGCGATTTTTTGGACGGGTTGATCCAGCAATACGACCAGTCATATTCACATGAGCTGAGCCGCTATAATCGCGCTCTATTGCAGCGTAATAAGCTCCTCAAGGATCCGCTAATTAACGACGACGAATTATTCTCTTGGAATTTAATACTGAGCGATTACGGCGCTAAAATTATTAGTAAGCGCCAAGCGGTTTTAAACGATTTTAATAGTAAAATAACTGCAATCTATCAGAGTATCGCTGGCACGAGCGACACGGTTAGCTTGCAATACTCCCACGAAAGCCGCGTGTCGGCGCAAAAACTACTCAAGGAGTATGAAGAAAAAATCACTTATGACAAGGCGGTTGGCGCGACCAGCACTGGGCCGCATCGGCACGATATAGCGATTGGGTTTGGTGATAAACCTGCTGCCAAAGTTGCCTCTCGCGGCGAGGCGCGAACGATTGTTTTGGCGCTGAAATTTCTCGAGGCAGCTTATATCGAGCAGCAAACTGGTAAAAGGCCGTTAATTTTGCTAGATGACGTCTTTGGCGAGCTTGATCGACACCGCCAAAAGCGGCTGATGAGCGAGTTTGTCGATAACCAAATCGTGATGACCAGCGCTGGCGATTAAAATATCATCAAATATAATTTATTCGTACCTATCGACTTTGTTCGTGTTGCCGATGTTATAATTCGGCATGAGCGGCCGCTGTGTAGTGATATCGATAGTGTTGGCTTTATTGAGGGTACTTTGCGGCGCTGAGCAGTCGTATTTGCTGATCGAGATCATCGGCTTGCATTTAACTACCCATTTCGAATTTTTCTTCTCGAGAACGACTTTCAGAGTGTCTCGGTTTAAGTCGGTGCCAGCGCCGTTAAACACCAGGGCGGCAATCGCCCAATCACCCTTCTCTAGTACAGCTTCGTTTTTGATAGTATAAAAGGTGCTTATCTTGTTATTGCTGCCTAGGATAGCACTATCTATAGCTTTTTTGTTCTCGTTCGTCAGTTTTTGTAAGTACGAATTAGTATACTTGTAGTCGAGAGAAACACTTTTTTTGTCTGAACCTAGTAATATTCCTCGTTGTAAAAATGACACTATATTATCCTTACTATTAGCTACCAGAAAGTATGTACCCTTCGGTAAGAAGTACTCTTTACCGGATTGAACTGATTTTTCGACGACCGTTTTGGTAGGAGCAATAGTGTTTTCAGTTTTGGTGTCGGTGCCTTTATATAATATAACGCTAGAATATTTCGATGAATCGAATGAGATTGTCAAATGCTGGTGAGAAGTAATTACTGCTAATATAATCATCAAAACAGTAAATGCAGAAAAAGCGGCGGCAATTATAATGATTTTCTTCTTCGGCGTCATAAGTTATTCTCCTAGATGGCTTTTATAATCGGCATATTCTATCTGATAATCGCTTAATTTGATACCCATAGATACTAGCCGTAGCGTGGCCTTGTAGCGGTATTGCGGCGATTCGGTACGGATAACGATTATTGGCCGATCGTCTTTCTTGTAGTAACCAACCGAATAGTAAGAATCTTTGATTGGTAATTTAGCGACTACTGGATATTCTTCGGTGAATTTTTTGCCAGTTTCGCGGATTTGCTGGCCAGCAATACCTTCAACCTTATTATATTGATCCATGTGCTTTTTCTGCCATTGGCGAGCTTGATCTGATTGCGGCATGAGCTCAATGATGATAATATGTTGCGGTTTACTGTTGGCGTTGACCTCTGTCTGGCTGCTGCGGAAGCCGTCTTTGGCAGCCGTGATTGAATAATCGCCTGGCGGCAGGTAATTGGTACCGTTTCTGGCAGCATACTCGACCTTAGTTTTTTTGTCTTTGAAAGTGATTTTCGCATCGTTAGGGGCGGCAGCAACTTCGACCGGGATTTTCCCCGACCGGTCGATAGCGGTGTAAATTTGATAAATTAGCGCACCAACGATCGCAATGATAGCGAAAATGATGGCAATAATAATTTTGCGTTTATTCATGCTGATATCCCCGATGATGATTTCTTTCTATACCATACATTTTGGTCGTAAAAGAACCCTTCCTCACCTGCACTTGGAGCCTTTATACCCTGGCTGGCTGAGGCGTATTTACTTTCAAAACCACTAATTTCACCAACGTATATCCAAGTGTGTCCTTGTGAGAAAGCCACGTCGCCTGGTTGGAGTTTGTCTTCGGTGAACTTACTGCCGTCCGGCTCATATGTACCATTAGCAGCACCAAGCCGCTGCCAGTTTGCTTTAGCCCAAGCCTCTTGTTCGTAAGTTGGTCCACCCTTGGCATTACTGTTGTAAGTTTTGTCGAAACCGCTATCGTAAATCAATGTTGTAACAAAGCCGCCGCAGTCAACTCCTTCTTCACCTTTTTTTTCCTGTCCGACATATCTTCCTTCACTCATGGCAGTGCTTATTGCATTAATATAGTCTGGAGTTCTCTCTTTTCTTGGGCTGTGTTTTAGAGTTGGCCAGGCGTATTTGAGAGTGTAATTTTGTAGTTCTGAAGACCCGCCGCTACCACTGCTGCATGCCGCGGAAGTGCCTGGCAAGGCAGCTCCAGACGAACTAAGTGCTGAGCTGTCTTTGTATTTGTCATAGAGAGCTTTGGCGTTGGACTGGCGTTGGCTAAGCGCGCTGCCGCCGCTTCTTTCGAATGTTGCTTCAAATACTACGGCAGCCTCTTCAGGTGTTGAAGTTGCCCTGACGGCATCAGCAACGCCGCCGTTAGTAGATGGGTGGTCTTTCCACTCGTCGGTCAAGCCCATTTCCCAAGCTAAGTAACGCAATTGAATCGCTAGATCATACGGGTCGCCATTCATATCGGCTGCGAATTTTACTACTCCATTGTTCCAGCGGTTATCATCCCATTGGGCGATACCAATATGCGTACCATTAGAGGCTCTAGGATCGACGTTTGGTGATGATTCTACCTGGAGGTTACCGACGACACCAGCAGCCTGAGCTAGAGTTAGTTTGGTACCATTGCCAGCGCTCATCAAATAACCTAGGGCGGTTTCTGGGTTGTCTGATAGCATTTTGACCACGCCGCCGCCTTTGGTTGGTGTTGCGCAGCAGTTAGTGGTGCTAGCGCTAGACGAGGCGGTTGGTAAAGTAGAGGCGGTAGCGATCGAGGCGCCAGCGTAGCCAGCCATTTCGTCGAGAGCACCTTGCATGAAGGCTATATATGCTTCGGTATCGTTGCCACCCTTTTCTTTATCAGCTGGATCTTTTGGCGGAGCATATTTATTTGCATATGCTGTCATACCTTGGTCAATTTCATCAGAAAATACTGCTCTATCGTATGAAAACCAGTCACCGCTATCGACGTTTTTGTTTTCTTCAGCCTCAGCGTCGACGCTAGCCTCGAAAGAAGTCCACATATACCAGTTTCGATCGGCTTCTACAACGTGCGGCTGGGAGTCTGTTGCAGTGCGTCCAAAAGCATTGTGTCCCTGCTGTAGTTTTATCTGAGCGCCTTCTACGGTCGTTGTTGCTAATGATGACTCCATCATAGCATGCGCATATGCCAAAAACGGGTTAATGTTTGCCTTTTTAGCGCTAGCTATAGCTTTTTGGCTAGTGCCTTTTAGCGGGCTGTCTGGTGCGTGAGTTTCAATGTATTTTTCGATTGCGTCTGCCATTTTTGCGGCATCTAGATTAGGATAGGTCATACCGTTTGGTGCGCCGCTGCCAGGGCTGACTGACGATAAATCGGTACTTGACCCTGTCGAACAGGCAGCGTTACTGTCGTAGTATTCAATATTGTTGAGAGATGAGTTGATAATCAGCCTCTCTGGCAAAGCTAAAGCGGTTTGAGTGTAGGTACTCACCAGTATGATCGCTGTTAGTATGATGGACAGTGTTTTTCGCATACAAATTTACCTTTTACCAAGTTTTTGGGGCTCCTCTTGTGTCGCGCAACGCTAAATGTAAGTGGTCGCATGAGTCAGGGTGAGGTGTTAGGCCAGCGCTAGTCAACTTACTATTTATTCCTGAGCCATCACGATTGCCGCAGCCTATTTGACCGATGCCAGCGTTTTTCGGTAGAACATTACCATCAAGGAGGTATTGTAATAAATCTATAGCGTTCTGGTCGCCACCGGTTGTGGCTGTACCGTTTATCATTGCTATATCAACAGCTTCTCCGATAGGATGTAAGCTGTAATTATTAGTCTTATCACGTACTAGCGAAGATATATAAATAGGATATTTGTTGCCTATATATAAGATGATTTGAAGTAGCCTCTTGTCTACAGTTATTTCACCATCTTGGTTGACATACGCTGGTTGTCCATTCGCCATTTTTTGGAACTGATCGCCATCGTAGGTGATGTTTGGATTATCTAAAATCTGTTTTGATAAGCTAATAACGTCTCCGTCGGGTAGCGCAGCTGTAGGGCCACTAGTAGTTGATCCCGAACCTGTTCCTGCCGCTGATTTCGTTTTATCTGGATCCTCATCCATACCATCGACAGTGCGTTTGTCGATTTGGTATAGGTTATATAGGGCGCGCTGCCGGCTGTCGACGGTGCATTCTTTGGTGTTTATGATGCTAGCTTGGTTGCAAGTGTCTATCCAGTCTTGCAGCTCGCTGTTACTCTTTACTTTGCCGTCTTCATCGATATCGCCGGAAGCGCTTAATTCGCTAGCTACTTGATCAGGCTCTATACCCATATAATCAGTTGGTACGCCGTATTGAACGTCGCAGGCTGGACCGACAGCGATGTCTTTTTCGTTGGCTAGCACGGAGTTTTGCGTGCATTTGTTCTCGTCGATGATATTTTTGGCATAAGCCGACGGATTAAATAGATTAAACAGCGACGAGGTAGATATCGATGAGATAGCCGACACGAACGCTAATGGACTCGACGCCATACCTAAATACGGTACGAATCGTATAGCGATTGACCCCAGGAAAGTATTCGGACTAGAGATGTCGAATGGGCTGTGTGTTAAGCGGTCTTCTTCGGCTAGGGCAATACGCTCGGGCTGGACAATTTGCTCGTCGAAGGCAACTTTTTGCTGGACGGTTAGCGGTGCATTGCCAGTGTAGCTGGCTTGGTCGGCCATGCTGTTTGATAAGCCCACGCCAGTGATGTCGCCGACATCAGTGCCAGTTGCTCCCTTGGTTTTGTCGCCTAGGAAGTATTCGGCTAATGCTTTCATGTCTACCCATTTGGTGAATGCGTCAATAGAGGTCTGTACAATAGTTCCCATGACTGAACTGAGCTTTTCTTGGACAGTATCGAAAGTTAATAAGCCTTCGATGAGCAGCTCTCCGCCTACCCAGGCCCAGCCAATCGGCCCTAGTCCAGCCCTGAGGCCGTCAAAAACATCGACGCCGACTTCGGCTGCTGTCGAGCCGATCAGGTCGCATCCCATTTTGACAGGTTCGCTATTGACAACGCCTAGATAGGTGGCTAGAGTGCCGCCAACTCCTGGTATATACGACGACGAGCTGCCAGCGGTGCCGAGACCCATAGTATATTTCATCAGTTTAGCGTCGGTAGCGGGTTTTTTGATAGTACCGTCGGACTTAGTGTATGATTGAGTGAGGATAGTCGCTACGTTGTTGACCATTTCTGGGGTGGCTTCGCCCTTTTTGATTGCATCAGCGGCTGTCAAAAAGGTATAACCTAGTTTAGCGTACTGGGCGATTCGAAAAGCCTTATTGATATTGACTGCCACATTTGGCGCCTTGGCTGCCGCGCAGATTCCTTGAGCCATCATTAGCTTGACGTCGTTCCCTTTCTTTTTGGTGGCTTTTTTGGCTTCTTTTGTAGCGTAATCACCAGCTTGTTCGGCGATTTCTTTATTCAGTTTATCAGCCGCTTTGTCTTCTATTTTCGTTAATTCGTCTGTGGCTTCGGTTAGAGCTTTTCTGGTTTTTTTGGAGTTTAACTTTTCTGCTACTTTTTTGGTGACGCCTATTTTCTTGAGGAACTTGACCGCGGCGTCGTCAACCCAGTTCACCCAGCGCGGATTATAGGCGCGCCGGAAAGCGTTGCGAAGTTTAGGGTTATTGCGCAGCGCCTTTTTGAAATCTTTGGCGGATATTTTTTCGCCGTCTATCAGATAGTGAGCTGGCCGCTTGCCGCCGATTAACTTGCCTTTTTCGATAACTTCGCCAGCTTCATCCAGAGCTTTGACACCGGCTTTGTCGAGCTGTTTGAGCTGGTAATTAGTCGGTTTGTGAAAGCGGCAGGCGATTTTAACTAATGTACAAGAACCAGATGTGGCATTATCAGCCAGGCGCCGCGACAAAATCCGGTTTGATCGCGACGATGATGTATATTGCTGCTGATCGATATTGGTGACGATTGACTCTTTGATGGATACCAGTAACGATCCCATGATGCTAGTCGACGAACCGATACCAACAGCACCGACTAGTAGCATGCTGGCTACCGCGCCAGTCGGGCCAAATCGTTTGAGCTTATTCATAGCCGAAAAGCCGCCTGACTTACCCTTGCCCTTTTTAGGCTTGTTTAGGTCTCTCGAGGTGTTGTCGCGCCAGCCGTCTTGCTGCTGCGACTGCTTCTCTTTGTTATTGATATTGCCAGCGGCGTCGCCACTACTATTACCGCTACCGCTAGCCGCTTCGTTGCCGCGTTTGGCTGGTTTTTTATTCTCCATCCTCGACAAATTTCGGCTGACGGTATCATCCCAGTGCGCCTGGCTCGGCGACATTTCGCGCTCCCAGGCGTCGAAATCGTCGGCATGGCCTTGGTCTGTGGGTGTCTGCATCTGACGCTCCCACTGGTCAAAGTCGTCGGCGTTGTCTTGGCTGGTGTCTGGTCTTTCTCTTGTACCTAGCGGCATAATCTTATTATAACCTTTTTAAGCTATTATGTCTGCTCCTCGGCAGCGGCTGCGGCGGCTTGTTGTAGTGTTGCCTGCGGGTTGGTGGTAATCAGGCCAGTTTCGGTGTCGCTGGCGACAATCTGGATATGAACGTGATTCTGCCCGGCAAAGAATAACCCCTGCCCGACTGGGAAGTTAGCTAGGCGCTTACGCTCTTCTTCGGTTAATTTGAAAACGTCGCCAAGCACATCGACAGCGCTCGACGATTGCTTTAGTAGTAACTGCATTGATGAGTTCGAAACAATGGCGCGGCCCATTTTGCTGCCCATGAAGTCCTCGACGTCCTGAGTGATAGTCGTCAGGCCCAGGTAATATTTACGAGCGCGCTTGGCTAAACTAAACATGAAGTTCGCCGAGTCGTCATATTTCATCAGCTGCCAAGCCTCATCGACGATTAACATACGCTTTTTCTGCTGGGTGCGGACAATATTCCAAATGTGGCTAAGGACGATATACATCGCCACCGGCCGCAATTCGTCCTCGAGGTCGCGAATGTTAAAGACCACCATATTGTTGTTAATATCGATATTACTCTGCTGGCTAAAAATACCAGCAAATGTGCCAGTGGTATATTTGCGCAGGCGCTGCGCTAACTGCGGGCCGGTACCGCCCATGTGTAACAGAGTATCGTATAGGTCGCCCATTGTCGGCGGTACCGAAGTGTGCGTCAGTGGATCGCTAGTGATGCCGACGCGAGCGTAAGTATCAATCAAGCCTTGGTCGAGGTCGGCCTCTTCGGATGGCGATAAGCCGATGCCAGCACTATTAGCCGAAGCACCGCCCAACATTAGCCGCAGCAACCCGTGCAGCGTCACTAGATTAGCACGCAAGGCGTCGTCGGCTTCTTCGTTGTCGATAACTTTTGGCAGATCAAAAGGATTAATTCGCGTGTCGCTGCTGAGGCTGAGCCGAATATAGCTGCCGCCAACAGCGTCGCTTAGCCGCTGGTACTCGTTTTCTGGGTCGATAATCAAGATATCGGCGCCCATCATCATGCTGCGAAGAGCTTCTAGCTTGACAGTAAACGATTTGCCGGCGCCAGACTTAGCGAATACTACCATGTTGGCGTTCTCTAGCGTGTAGCGGTCGAAAATCACTAGGCCGTTGTTATGCATATTGATACCGTACAAAATACCGTTTTCTTGGGTTAAATCAGCGCTTGTGAATGGGAAGCTGGTGCTGACGGCGCCAGTGTTCATATTGCGGCGAATTTGCAGCTGGTCGCTCATTTGCGGCACCGTACTGTTTAGGCCTTGTTCTTGCTGGCTGGAGGCGGTTTTGCTATAAACCAGCATCTGCCCGAAGAATGTTTCGATCGAGTGCTGTACATAGCCTAATTCCTCTAAGCTATCGCCGTAAATCGTCACGTACAGGCCGTAGCGGAAAAAGCGCTCTGATCCGACCTGCAGCTCGTCGCGCAGCTCTTCGGCATCCTGCAGGGCGGCTTCTTTGGCTGGGTCGCGCGTCTTGCCTTTTTCGGCATTAATCGCCATATCGGCCTCTAGCTGAGTAACTTTTTTGCGCAAGTTTTTGAGGACAATCGCTGTATCAACAGGATAAATAAACATACTGATATCGAGGACTTGATCAATGTTAATTAATCCCGATAGCCAGCCCGTATACAACCGTCGCGGATAGCCGTAGACATACATAGTTCGGCCGTATTTGGTACCGATACGGAAATAAGCCGAATGGATTTCGAGGCTGCTCGGCGCGATTAAATCGCGCAGCGTGGTCATACCCTTGAGGAAAGCTTGTTCGACTTCTGCCTGCTCGCGCTCGCGCTGCTGGGCGGCGATATCTAGCGGATCCATCTTTTTCTTGCGGGCCATTACCTAATCTCCTCGTGGGTGTACGGATTATTACCTTCGCCCTTGCGGACGTATAGCGACGCTACATCGCCAAAGTCGTCAAGCGGCTCTCGTACAGCTGTATCTGGATTATATATATTGTAATATAATTCGCCCAGCTGCTTGGTATTGAGCTGAATAGAATAAACGCCGACGCGCATTAGCCCGCCAATCACCGAATCGACGCGGTTTTTGATTTCTTCTTTGGCCTTGGCGTAGGTTTGGGTGTCGATTTTGGTGACATTTTCTTTCTTGCTACCAAATAATATCGAGAATATCCCCTTGCTCTGTTGGACGATATTGGTAACGTCACCAGTCGGAAAATACGGAATGACCACAAAAAAGCTTTTGTCCATGATGTTAGCTTCTTGCGATAAAACATCGATAAAGTTGATATAATCGTCCATCAACACGCCCAGCAGCATGTTGTCCTGGTCGCGCCGCAGAGCGTCGAGCTTATCGAGATACGGGCCGATATCAACTCGCTGCGAGCGAATGAATATTTGAATTGGAAAATACAAAGCATTGAGAAAATCTTGATAGCTTAGCTCGACGCCGTCGCGTTCGCGCGAGCTCATCAGGTCGAAGTTGATTGATTTGCAAGCAACAATAGCGCGAAACGATCCGTCGTTCATCACCACCATGCTGTCGCGTAATTCTGAAAAAATCAGGGAATTTTGGGTGCTAGTGGCCTTTGGCTGTTCTTTGCCCTTGCCCTTTTTCGGGTCGGTCGATGATGGTGCGCCAGGATTGCCAGCGGGGTCGCCTGGTGCCGCGATATTTTGCCCAGAACCAGCAATAGCCGGCGGCATCGGCGCTGGCATTGGTGCTTGATTTGGCGGTAAATTGTTTGGCGGCACCCCCACTCCTTTCTTTGCCTAGCGCAGCGAAATAAATACTTCGCTGTCTTCTTTCTTCTGTTTGACTCGATCTACTTCGTGCTGCAGGGCGGCGATCGACAAGCCGCTATTATTAGCTAAACTAATTATATCATCTGAAGCTGCTGTTGCGCTAGTGTTTGCTGTTGGTTCGGCTGGCTTGGTTGGCTCTGTTGAGCTAGCTTGAATAGGACTGTTGGCAGTTGTGTTGCTTTGCTGGCTCGTAGGCTGGATAACTGATTGGTGAATGGTCGGGTAAGGGTTGAACTTTGGCAAATGTTCATCGTTTTGCATGGCCGTATCACCGACGTCATCATTATCAAAGGCTTGAGGCGCCTGAGGCGGTGTCGCCTGGTTAGCTGTCGGCTGCGGTGTTGGCGCTTGCGTCTGCGCTTGATAATACATATTTTGGATAATTCGGTCGTGGCGCTCTTGGTCTGCCCGCGAAATCATAGCGTCGAACTTTCTGGCGACACTGCCGTCTTCGTCGAGCATACCAACTGTCTGCTGAGCTGCGTAATATTGGTCTGACACCATCGAACTGTTCGGGGTTGGTTCGGTAGTATGGCGGATTGACCAACCCTTGGTGTCGGCGATATCTGCTAGGTACGACAGGCGCTTTTCGGTCTCCATCTGCGATAGGTCTTTTGTCAGATGCTCATCGACAGCTTTTGGTACAGTTATCTCGATCAGCGATTCGATACCGTCGGGCGACCAGACGCGCTTGCGCGGCTTCAACCTATAAGAGATAATAGCTGCTACATAGATCTCCATCGGCTGATCCTTGCGCAGCGGCAGCGCCAACACGGTAAAAAATATGATAACTGGCAAAGGAATAATTGCCAAACCGATAAATACCTGGCCCAAGCCCCAAGCTAAAGCGACAGCAACAGCAGCAATTATCAGGTAGATGAACTGCCGGAAGCTAAACGGCCCAATCAGCTTGTCTTCTGCCTCGACGTCTTGTGCGACTTTATATTCTGCCATACTGCTTATTATAGCGCATAAGAATACTTTATGTAGCTGCTAGTACGCCGCGTATCTTAGTTGCCGTCGCCTTGACCGCCACCGCCGCCTTGATTGCCGCCGCCGCCAGAATTGGACTGTCTAGGCATAGGGGGAATACGTTCAATCTCTTGGCGCACGGCTGACGAAATGCCGCCAGCTGTTTTAGGGTCGGCTTCT
Source organism: Candidatus Saccharimonadota bacterium (assembly GCA_013333845.2). Taxonomy (GTDB): domain Bacteria; phylum Patescibacteriota; class Saccharimonadia; order Saccharimonadales; family Saccharimonadaceae; genus Saccharimonas. The sequence goes on along the minus strand of JABCNZ020000005.1, from coordinate 1,727 downwards.
ATGTCGGCGCGAGCCCTCATTAACGATCGCATGTATGAGTTGTCGGCGTTATGGCGTGCCTCGTTTTCTGCAAATGTTACCATCTTGTTGACGGCATTTGCGTCTGCGTTGGCTAAACCTTGGCCGCTAGCTTTGTTTTGGATATAGTCGCTCATAGCTTCTTGTTCATTGTAAGTACCTTGCCGGATAGCCTCGAGCTGCTTGCCGCCTAGCCATGGCGCTTTCTTGGCGCCAGATTGGGCGATAGCGTTGGCTGCCTCTTTTTGTAGCGAGGCGTCCCCGAATGAAGCAGAGGCTGTAGCTAGGTTGGCAGCTTGCTCGCTGGTCATATGCGGAGCCAGAGCCTGCATAGCAGCGCGCCGCTGATAAGAGCTTATACTATTGCCAGCTCTATCTTTGCCTGTAATAGCTATTTGAGATAACTCATCAGACGACATATTATTATCAGCGATCCAAGCGCTAGCCGCCTTCATGCGTTCATTGTCCTCTGCCAGGGCTGCTGCCGAGCCGCCTAGTTTGCGTTTCTGGCCGAAATCGCCGCTCTTAGCATTAAGTCTTCTATTGGCTGCCGATCGCCAGTTTCTAAAGTTAGCAATACCTCCTTTACCTCGATAAGTGCCGCCGCGTATCTGAGCGTTCCTAAGCTGTGCCTTTTCGCGGCGATGCTTACCAAACTGGCTAGTGAGTTTATTTTCTCGCCACTTGCCGACCTTGTCGGTCAGTCTATCTCGGCCCTTGTTCATCTTTTTATTAAGCCAAGCAACTGCCCCGCCGATACCGATGATTTCAACGGCGCTTCTGACTAGTTTCGGTACGATCAGTAATGGTGCAAACACTAGCAAAGCAACGATAGACTGCATAATAATATCGCTTTCTTTAAGGCCACTACCGAGAATTCTTGCCGCTAAATTGCTGGCGCCATAGACCAATCCTACCATCGGGTAGACCATCAGGGCAGCCTTGAAAGCGCTCCACCATTTTTTGTACAATCCTTCAGTATTTGGCATTATCATCGCGACGAATGCTAGCGGCGATAGCACGATGCACATGATTATGATAGCCTCTCGCACGCCCAGCAAGAAAATCGTAGTTACTGCTGTGATCACTACGAACAGTAGCATCGAAATTACCGCTGCTAGTGCAAAATAACCAACCGTTAACACTAGGGCGAGTCCGGCGATTTTGTTAATCCAGCCGCTGTCGCTATTCGACCAATCGCCCGCTGGTATATCGCCGACGGCAGCGGTCGAGACAAAGTTGAAAGCACTCGACCCGACAACATTCGACAGGTCTACTAGTAATCCGCATATATAAAATGACGCATTGACTACAATTACGCCGATAATTAGCTTCGGTAGCATCCGTTTGATGCCGTAGTTGTCTAGGCCGTACCCAGTTATCTGCGAGTAGATGACGAACAGGAAGAATACCACGAAGAGGATATTGGCATAATCGCGAATCATCGACCAATATGAATAGACAGAGCCGTCAGAAGTGTCGCCTAGAATGCTTTTGGCATCGACAGTTAACATATTAATTAGTTGTGCCCGTGCACCCTCAGACATGCTAGCTAGGGTGTTGACAATCGGGCAGATGAACCATCCGATATAGTCAATTTTGCAGTTTTCTTGGTCTTCTTCGTTAGCTCCATTTCCGTCACCCGACCCTTCAACTAATGGGTTTATGACAGGATCTTCTGTTGTGCCCCCAGAGCCCCCTGAGATCGG
>JABCNZ020000004.1 GCA_013333845.2 Candidatus Saccharimonadota bacterium | reverse complement strand
TGGTACCGCGGGCCGGACTTGAACCGGCACGAGCTAATGCTCAAGAGATTTTGAGTCTCTCATGTCTACCAATTCCATCACCGCGGCAGAAAAGGTACATTTTTTATTGTAACAGACCAGCGCTAACTAGTAAATAACCGCTAATTACGCTATAATTAGCATAGAAAGTATGAAGCCAGACGATCGTTCATCACTAACCGTTCCGCCCAGAGACGGGGCGCCTCATCACAGCGTACTAACCGACCAGCACCGGTCGGCAGCGGCTGATATTGTCCGCCAACAGATCAGTTCGATTATTCAAAACGATCCGCATGCCACTGCTGCAGCTGGCCAGCAGCCAAATTCTAACGCAAAAAAGCCTAAACAGGCCGAGGAGCCCCAAAAGAACTCGCACTCGCCGCAAACAAACGCCTACCCGCAGCCATCTGGCACCATCGCTGATAGTGCGCAGTCTAACAGCGTTACGGCCGGCCCTGGCGCCGTCGACCCAGACAAAAACCCGTATACCCGCACCATGAGCCAGAGCTCCACTCCTGCTACACACGATGCTTCTTGGCAAAAATATCACACCGCCTGGCAAACATATTATCAGCAGTATTACGAGCGCTACTATGTCTCGCAGATTGACGCCACTCGCAAGTCGCTCAAAAAGCAAGCCGCTCAGCAAGCGCAAAAAAACCAAAACTCAACACCAAACAACGGCACCGTATCGCAAGAGGAAGCCGTCAACGACTTGCGCAGTTCCATTCGCCGCAAAATCAACGATAAAGCCAAGAAAGTCCGCGGCAGCCGTCATTTTATGCCAATCATGGTAGCTTGTGCGGTAATGATTGTCTTTCTATTTTTGCAGTATAATCGCGTTTTGTTCGCCTACGTCGAGGCGTATGTCTCGCCAGGCGCCGCTGACCCCGAATCAATTATCGTCTCGCCAAATACCACCAAAGTCGCCACCAACGAGTCGCGGCTGCTGATTCCCAAAATCGCCGTTGACGTACCGATCATCTGGGATGCTAATGCCGCCGACACCAACTCGCTAAATCAAGCCATGGACAAAGGCATCGTCTGGTTCAACATCCAAGGCGCCAACGCTAAGCCTGGCGAAAAAGGCAATTTCGTCGTTTCTGGCCATTCTTCTAACGACTGGACTGACAGCGGCGATTATAAATTTATTTTTGCTCGGCTAGAAAAGATGGCCGCCGGCGATGTAGTTTACGCCAACTACAACGGCACGCGCTATACTTACAAAATTACCGGCACCAAGGTAGTCAAGCCAACCGACGTCGCGTCGCTGCAAATCGGCAACGATAAGCCGTACATTACGCTAATCACTTGTACGCCGCTAGGCACAGCACAAAACCGCCTGCTAGTTTTTGGCGAGCAAATCAGCCCGAATCCGAACGAAGCCAAAACCGCCGAGCAAAATAGCAATACCGCCACCTCGACCAAGAAAATGCCAGCCAACTCGCCGACATTCTTGCAACGAATATTTGGCATCGGTAATTAGCGATAATAACCAGCACGACCATAAATCGTTAGTAATCAGACTACAGCTATCGCACGGTAACCGAGAAAATAAGCGTCTGGCAAAGACAACTTTATTATACATCGACATTAAACTTAATCGTACATCTTGATATAAGAAGCAGTAATTTTGCCCGAAGCTTGTTTGCGGAAATAATACAAAAAACGATTATTCGACGATTGCATTGCTGCCGAGCCAACTGCATCGGTCGCCATGGTGTGCATATTAGTACCGTCATAATCGCCGAACTCAAAAGTGCCGCCAGACACCCGCATAATATGCGAATTATCCAGCCAAGCAATTTCACTCGTAGCAGTAGTCTTCATCGAGACGTTAGCAATCGACCGCAGCTCTAGATTATAAGTCACCAAGCTAACCCCAGCCTGCGCATAAACATACAGATGTTCGTTGGGCGAGAAGCCTGCATACGAAACGTCAGTAGCTAACGGCAGCGTCGCTAGCAACTCTTGCTGCAGTTCGTCTGTTGAATCGCTTGCTGGTAATTTTACTTTCTTGACAGCAACCATTTTGCCGTGAGTAATGAGCGCAAAATTATCATAATAATACTCCTCAATCGCTAGATTAAGACTGCGCCCAGCCATATCCTTGAAAGTTTGCAAGGCCCGCGGCTTCGATGCGCCTTTCGACAAATAGCCAATCGTCCGCTCGCCGCTATTATTCGGCTTGGTGGTATAGCTAATCCAACCGTTTCTAGAAACATAAAAATCACTAGCATCGCTAATTAGCGGACCTGACAACGTTTTATCCGACAGTCTAATCCGGCGAACATCGCTGTCGGCCGTTAAAACATACACATTCTGCGAGTCGCTTTTATCAAAAGCTAATTTACTGATTTGCACACCGATATCGCGGGTGATGTTTTGCGCCTTGCCATCGAGGTCAACGATAAGATATTCTTTTGAATCATCAAAAGAGTGGCTGATTAACACTCGTTTGCTGTCCTTGCTCCACGATTCAATTGCAAAACTGTGATTAGCGCCGTCGGCCGTGTAACTATCAGCAGATATAACACGCTGTTTATGTTCGATCCGGTCGTTATCAACTTTGAGAAAATCAACCGCTGGCTGCTGCTTGTTTTGGATGACCGCAAAGCGCGACTTATCAGGCGCTGCCGCTGCGCTGTCGAGGCTAGCGAGTTCCATCGCATCTTTAGCCTCAATGCTCGTCGGTACTAGCTTGACGTAATTTAACCAAAGGATTGAGCCGGCCTTGACGTTAACTTGTTTTTGCCAAGGCACAAAGCCGTCTTTTGATACCGTCACCGTATGCTGCCCAGCAGTAGCTACAATACGCGTCGCCGTCCGGTTGGCAAGGGTGGCAGCATCTATCTGAATCGTTGCGCCATCAGGCCGCGAGTCAAACTGCATCATGCCACCTTGTCTAACCGTGCCTCGATCAAAATCTAAACGATAGCCTTGTACTAGCATCAAACAAACCACTGCCAACGCTAGAACTGCCAGGGTCATCACAGCATAAGTAAAGGTTAATTTAATACGCTGCTTGCGCCGATTTTTTTGCTGATTCATAGTACGTATTATACCACTTGCTATTGCGCGTAATAGCAAATTAGGCTATGATAATAGTTAAGCACGAGTAGTATCGCAAACATAGGTAAGGGAAGTGACAAACAACAACATAACCATCAAGGGTAATGTCTACGACGCCGAAACTGGCAATATTCTTGATGCCCAGCGATCGGCACGCACGCTGGCAGCCGCGGCTAGCAATTTTCATAGCGGCACCCAAAAATCCCACACCCTGCAGCGCAAATATATCAAGAAACAACCGCGCACCATTGATTCAGTAGCGCCAGTGCGAGCCGCCACCCTAGCGGGTATTAAAGAAAATTCTGCCGTTCGCAGTTCGCAGCGCTTAGCGGCCGAGCGCAGTACGCCGCCGCAAATCATTCGCCGCAGCAAGAGAACTCGCCGCGTCCAAGATATTCGCCGATCGTCTAATATTGCGCATTTTGCCAAAGCTACAACTACTACCAAGCCGTCCGTCAAGCATCCAGCCACCCCAGAAACCCCAGACATAGCGCCTACCGCCAATCAGCTTGAACAGACTGCTCGCCAGCGGCAAGCAATCATCAAGCAGCAGCAAACGCGCAGCGTCTTGCCATCGCAAGTTATCAAGCAGCAAGCCATTCAGGAAGCTACCGACAAGATGTTGACGCGCCAACAGCGCAAAGAAGTCAAGCCGGCAAAAAACTTTTCACTTTGGCGCCGCTTAGTTAGTGTCGGCAGCACAGCTATAGCTGTCCTACTGCTAGGCGCCTACTTCACGTATATCAATATGCCCGCTTTGAGCACCCGCATAGCCGCCTCGCAAGCCGGTATTAACGCTTCTTATCCAAATTATCAGCCGTCTGGCTATAGCCTCAACGGTCCAGTTGCTTACCAGCAAGGCAGCGTAATCATGAAGTTTGCCGCTAACGGCAGCAACGAGAATTTCACCTTAGCGCAAACTCGCTCCGAGTGGGATTCATCGGCCGTACTCGAAAATTACATCAAGCCGAAATCCCGCGACAAATACACCACGACCGCTGCCAATGGCCTAACTATCTATTCATATGGCACTCATGCTGCCTGGGTGAATGCCGGCATTCTTTACACTGTCGATGGTAATGCCGAGCTAGCGCCAGAACAGATCCAAAAGATAGCCGCCAGTTTGTAATTTATGCATATTTGTGGTATAATATAAAGATAGGCCTTGTTTTTGGCGATATGGAGATAACTCTTAACTTTTGCACCTGCCGGGTGCTTTTTGCTATAATTAGGCCATGGGCGACGACAAAAATTACACCAACGTCATTCTTGAAGAAATCCGTTCGCAGATGCGCGCGGTATTAGAGATTGTATCAAACCAACCAACACGCGAGGAATTCAATAATTTACGCGAGGAGTTCGATAACCTCAAGACCGACGTCAGAACCATCAAACGAGCTGTCGTTGATAACGACAAAACCACTCGGCACGAGCTAGAGTTACTTGACCGGCGCGTCACCGAACTAGAAGAGAGCGCCTCATGACCACGCGTACTCGCTTCGCACCTAGCCAACCGGCTATATGCACGTCGGCGGTATGCGTACCGCGCTATTTGCTTGGCTCATCGCTCGGCAGTCAAATGGAAAATTCATTCTGCGCATAGAAGACACCGACCAAAAAAGGGAAGTGTCTGGCAGCGTAGAGCATATTTATAAATGCCTAGAGTGGCTCGACCTTATACCAGACGAAGGTCCCGGCAATTTTGGCGGTGAATTTGGATCGTACAAGCAGTCAGAGCGGCTTGACATTTACCGTAAATATGCGCAAAAACTCATTGAAGCTGGCCGCGCTTATGCCGATCCGTATACACCAGAGCAGCTAGATGCTTTTCGCGAAGAAGCCAAAGCCCATAAAAAGCCTTTTTTGTACCGTGATTACCGTCCGGAAAACCCGCCGGCCTGGGATGGCAGCCAGCCACTGCGTTTCCGCTCAGAGCCGAAAGCTTACACCTGGCACGACGAGGTCATGGGCGAAATGCACGCCGGCCCAGAGGTAATTGACGATTTTATATTAGTCAAGTCCGACGGCTTTCCGACGTACAACTTTGCGCACATTGTCGATGACGCCGAAATGGAAATCACCCACGTTATCCGCGGGCAAGAGTTCCTTGCCAGCACG
>JABCNZ020000003.1 GCA_013333845.2 Candidatus Saccharimonadota bacterium | reverse complement strand
CGGCAGTGATCGACATATTGTACATTCGGTTACATTATGCCGGAGCCGGATGGTGGCGCGATCGTATGCTGACATGCATGGTCTTGGCTGGAAAGAGAAAAATCGCTATGGCGACGCTCTGACTTGGACATCATATTACTACAGTTTGTTTTATGCGCGACTATTTACGGTCAATGGGGTCAAAATGTTGCGCCGTTGGAAAACTTGGCGTACATTGTCGCATGATGAAAATGGCGATAATACTTGGGGAAAGAAAGTGAATAAGCAGGCACGCGATGTGTGGGATATATTCTGTCTGGGTAGCGATATTTCGGGTAATTATCCAATTTTAATTGGCATTAAGAGCCTTGATTCGCAATTAAAATTAGAAAAACCGATGCGCTACTACGAAGTGCGCGCTGATAAACGGATAGACATTGCAAATATTTCACACATAGAAGTTCCTCGCGATAAGCGGGACGAAATGCGAGAATTATTGCTTTCATACGGTATCGACATACCAGTGACGAGCATTGAATTAGGCGAATATGTCAGTACGCAGAAGCGTTTTATTGAATTGCTTGGTTGGTAGAGAAAAGAAATTAGGCTAAAGCTGACGAAGTGGATGTGATAAGATTATTATTAATAATATATGAAGTCACATACTAAACCGCTTTTGTATGATCAGATCGCAACCGATCCAATGAATGCTAATTTTGCTAATAGAGGTTGGTCGCCTGTGTATTCTGCCTCAGTAAGTTCGCGAATTGTACTGGTCGGGCAGGCGCCAGGTCGAATTGCTCAGCAAACGTTAAAGCCGTGGAATGATGTTAGCGGTCGTTTGCTTCGGCAATGGCTAAATGTGACGGACGAGCAGTTTTACGATCCCGATCTCTTTGCGTTGATGCCGATAGATTTTTATTATCCAGGCAGGGGAGCGCACGGTGATTTGCCGCCTCGCTTGGATTTTGCCAGGAAATGGCATCCGCGTTTGCTAGCGCAGATACCGAATGTGCGATTGACAATTTTGGTTGGTTCGTATGCGCAAAAATATTATCTTGATCGCCGCGCCAAGCAGAATTTGACAGCAACTGTGGTGGACTTTAATATGTATTTGCCAGATTATTTTCCATTGGTTCATCCATCGCCGCTCAATATTGGTTGGCGCAAACACAACCCGTGGTTTGAATCGGACGTTATTCCAGTTCTACAAACTATAGTTAAGGAGGTGCTGTCATGACAGTTTATAAAATTAAACGAATTTACGAATCGCCAGAATCGGACGATGGCTACCGCGTGCTAGTTGACCGATTATGGCCGCGTGGTATCAGTAAAGAACGAGCGGCGCTAGACGAGTGGGCTAAAGAAATCGCGCCAACCAATGAGCTGCGCCAATGGTTTAATCATGATCCAGAAAAATTTACAGAATTTTCAGAACGTTATACAAAAGAGTTAGATGAAAATCCTGCCGCTATCAAGGCGAGAAATGACTGGCCCAATCATCCAATCGTTACGTTATTGTATAGCGCTAAGGATGCGGAGTTTAACCAGGCGATAGTACTTAAGCAATGGTTAGAATAAATAGTGCTCTTCAAAAATACTCATTTTTGACGTAAAATATAATTAATGATACGACTCCACAACACTCTGACGCGTCGGCTTGATGATTTTACTCCGCTATCGTCTGATAAAGTGACTTTATATACTTGCGGACCGACTGTCTACGATGATTTGCATGTCGGTAACTGGGCAGCCTACGTCTATTGGGATACGCTAGTTCGGACATTGCAAATTGACGGCTATACGGTTGATCGCGTGATGAATATAACCGATGTTGGGCATTTGGTTAGTGATGCAGACGAAGGCGAGGATAAGCTTGAAAAGGGTGCTCGCCGCGATGGAAAAACTGCTTGGGAAATCGCTGAATACTACACGCAACATTTTCTTGACGGCATGAAAGCACTGAATCTTATTCCGCCGACACATATAGCCAAGGCGACTGATTACATCTCGCAGCAGATTTCTTTGCTGCGGGCTCTTAAGCAGCGCGGCTGCACCTATCAAACCAGCGACGGTATCTATTTTGATACCAGTACTTTTCCGCGTTACGCTGACTTTGCGCAGCTTGATTTGAGCGCCCAAAAAGCTGGTGCTCGCGTCGATGCTAATAGCGAGAAACGTCAACCATGGGATTTCGCGCTCTGGAAATTTACCGAGAAGGGTAAAGTGCGCGATATGGAGTGGGAGACGCCTGTCGATTTGCTAGATACGCCACCAGAAGATAACAAGCCAGTCATGGGTTTTCCTGGCTGGCACTTAGAATGCTCGGCTATCGCCATGAGTTTGCTCGGCAAGACAATCGATATTCATACTGGCGGAATTGATCACATCCCAGTGCATCACACTAACGAAATCGCCCAGAGCGAAGCGGCAACTGGCCAAAGGTTTGCGAACTTTTGGCTGCACTGCAACCACCTGAAGATTAATGGTGGCAAAATCAGCAAATCCCTCGGTAATGGCTACACACTTGATGATTTAAAGCGGCATGGTTTCTCGGCGATGGATTTGCGAATGTTTATTTTGCAGGGACATTATTCTAACGAAGGTAATTTTTCATTCGAGAATTTGCAGGCAGCGCACAACCGGCTGCAACATTGGCGCGACGTGGCTTGCTTGCGACATCAAGTTCACGATCGCTTGCATAGCGATACCGAGAACAATGATCTACGACATGATTTCTCGCCAAGCGCGGCTATTGGCGCTGTCAAAGAAGCGTTAAACGATAACTTAGAAACGCCACGGGCGCTAGCTATTGTCGATAAAGCCTTAACTGAACTCGACAAAAAACCACCGCAGAAAATCTATCGAGCTGGATTAATCGAATTTTTAGAGTTTGTTGATGAGGCATTGGGGCTTGAGCTGTTGGACTCAACTCCCGATATTGATGATGAATGTAAGCGGTTATTGGTAGAACGCCGCCGCGCTCGCGATAACAAGAATTGGGTAAATTCCGATGAATTGCGCGACGAGCTGCTCAATGAATACGGCGTAGTTGTCAAAGACACCGCACATGATACTTTATGGGCGTACGCTGACGAAAAACCAGAGTAGACTCAAGTGTTTAAAAGATTCTTTTGAATGATGTGAGCTGGCCAGCCTAATCCTTTACTAGGCTTCAGTTTCTGATTTAGCTGCCCCTGGTTTACTTTTTTCGCGGCGAACGCGCTTGAGTAGGCGAGCAAGCTTTGTTGGTTTGGCGGCTGGTTCTTCGCGGCGTTCGACCTTGATATATTCAGTTGCAAGTACTTTGGCACAGCCAGCTATCGGTATCGAGATAATACCGCCAACCATACCGAACATGTACAGTCCTATAGTTACCGCCATCAAAACCATTAGCGGCGAAAGTTCAATACGTTTGGATTGAATAGTTGGCGAAATTACATTATTCTCGATCTGCTGATAAATGATGAAGTAAATACCAAAAGCTATTGCTGCTGGCATACTATTAATTGCCAGTAATGCAAAGACGATAATGCCGCCAATTCCTGCGCCGAACATTGGGATCAGCGACAAGATAAACATGATAGCAATCGTTGGTAAAGCAATGTTTGCTGGTACTGCTGGAAAAACTTGGCTCAAGATAAATACTGTCAAGCCAGCAAAAGCACCATCTAAACCCGAAACGATCAATTGTCCGCTTACATATCCAGAGATTACTGCATTCATCCGCCGGAAGATGATTCGATGGTGCTGCATTCGCTTGTCGTTGCTGTATAATCCCCAGAAGTATCGTGACCAGCGCGGTCCTTCGACTAACATTAGGAATGTTAGAACTAGCGCTAGCGAGGCCTCGGTGATTAGCGACATTGTCGTTCCGACGCCGCTGAGAAAGTTCTGTCCAAAGTTTGCCAGCCACGACGTTGCATTTCCTTGTATTGAAACAACCATTTGATCAATCTGCGATTCTAGATGATAACGCGATACTATAGCACCAAAGCCCTTCCATTGTGCCGACATAGTTCGTATCGTATCGGGCAGAGTTTGTAAAAAGCTAATTGTTTGCTGAACTATTGGCGGCACTGCCAAAAACAGAACTGCCGCTAGTATTGCTACAATAACGATAAAAGCGATAGCTGTACTGAGGGTTCGGCTGCGGTTGGGTAGCTTATTAGCCAACCAGCTGACTGGCCCATTGAGAGCTAGTGCTAAGAATGCTGCCGCTCCAATAATTACTAACGCTGTACGAGCATTCCAAATTAATAAGCCTGATAGTACAAAGCCGATTACTACCAGCCAAAAACGTACGAATGTTATAGTGTCTATCTCGATTTTAACCTTCATATTTTCAGTATAGCGCTTTATTGTTAAAAACTAAAATTTGCTATAATGTGCTTATGGCTTTTTACGATAAAACCATTAAAGAAACACTAGTTGAACTTGAATCAACTACCAAAGGCTTATCTGATATTGAGAGCGATGAACGGTTACGCCATTACGGCTTAAACACGATCAAAGTTAAGTCTGACCCGCTTTGGCGTAAAATTGTTGAGCCGTTCAAGTCGGTTTTTATGGCAGTGCTGATAGTGGCGGCAATTGTTAGTTTGTGGCACAAGTCGTATTTTGATGCTGGGTTGATTATTTTTATCATGGCGGTGAACGCAATTATTTATTATGTGCAACGGTTTTCGACTGAGCGGATTTTGCGATCGCTGCAAAAACAGTCTGTGGCTGAAGTTGAGGTACTGCGAAAAGGGCGGCGTGAGATGATTGCTGCGACATTGTTAGTTCCAGGCGACGTGATAATACTTGATGAAGGCGACAAGATTCCTGCTGATGCCCGCATGCTAGAGGCGCGCTCTTTTCGTGTTGATGAATCGCAATTAACTGGCGAGTCGCTGCCGATTGAAAAAACTTGTGCCGTCCTGCCGAGCGACCGCGAAATTTACGAACAATCCAACATGGTTTTTCAAGGCTCATTTGTCGTTGGCGGTACTGCCATGGCTATAGTAACCGCTACTGCTAACGATACCGAGTTTGGTCGTTTGAGCGATTTATCGTCTGGTGACCATAATGTCAATCCTGTACAGCAAAAAATTGATAGGCTTATCACGCGTATCGTTGCTGTTATTCTAGGAATTGCTTTGTTTGCTTTTTGGCTGGCGCTAGCTCGCGGTGTTGAATGGAGCGAAGCATTGCGCTTTGTGATTGCTCTCAGTGTTAGTGCAGTACCCGAGAACTTACCAATCGCCATCTCAGTCATCTTGGTATTAGCAATGCGTCGGATGGCTCGCCGTAAAGCATTAGTGCGAACTATGGGCTCGATCGAGTCAATCGGTGCCATCACGACTATCGCTACCGACAAAACCGGTACGCTAACGCGCAACAAATTATCGGTTCAAGAAATTTGGCACCCGCGCCACAACGAAAAACGTATTTTGCAGACACTTGCTGCTAGTATTCTATTAAACAAGAGAAAAACTGCTGATCCACTTGATAAAGCCTTCGCGTCGTTCATTAACTCGTCCGAAGCGACTCCCAAACTTGGCCAGCCTTTGCGGGAATTTACATTTGAGCATTCAATGGCAATGAGCGGCAATTTACGGCATGATGGCGCTAAGTATGCTCTAGCTGTCAAAGGAGCACCAGAGAAAATCGTTGACCATTGCGATATCACCGAAGGCGAACGCGAGAAAGCTTTAGTTGAATTACATCATCTGGCTGGACTTGGCTTCCGGGTAATTGCGCTAGCGCATGCGTTGCTCAGTAAACCAATTGATTCGCTTGAAAACATTCCAGATAATACGCCGCTGGTTTTTGATGGTTTTGTTGGTGTGGCAGATACGCTACGGCCAGAAGCCAAAGGTGCCATTGCTCGCGCGCAAGCCGCTGGCATCAGCGTACGCATGGTCACCGGCGACCACTTCGAGACAGCTTATCATATCGGTAAGCAGCTTGGCCTAGTCGAGCATCGCAACCAAGTATTTGATAGCCGGCAGATTATTACATTATCTGACGACGAACTAGCTGAAAGGTTGCGTACTATCCGTGTTTGCGCGCGCGTTTTGCCCGAGCATAAGCATCGCATCCTTGAAGTACTCAAGCGTGATAATATCACTGCCATGACTGGCGACGGTGTCAATGACATTCCGGCGCTGACTAATTCTCATGTTGGTGTCGCTATGGGGGCAGGGGCACAAATTGCCAAGGACGCGGGCGATATCATCTTGCTTGATAATAACTTTCGCTCAATTGTTTCGGCTATTCACGAAGGGAGGACTGTTTACGCCAATATTAAGCGCATGGTAACGTATCTGTTAGCGACTAATCTCGGCGAAGTTATCGTGTCGCTGGGCGCATTGATTTCTGGTCTACCGCTGCCGCTGGCGCCTGTGCAGATTTTATGGGTTAATTTAGTCACTGATAGTGCCATGGTAATTCCGATCGGATTGGAGCCGGGCGAGCCTCGGAATATGCTAGAGAAGCCAAAACGCGCTAACGCGCCGCTACTCAGTAAATTTATGACTTCGCGAATACTGTTGATTGCTATAATTATGTCATCAATGACGCTGGGATTTTATATTTACTTCAATCAACGCTTTGGTGCTGACTACGCTCGGACAATTGCTTTTTGCTCGCTGGTAACCGCGCAGTGGGCTAGTGCTATCGAGGCGCGCAGCGATTACGAATCATTGATCGGTCGTCTACGCAAGCGGAACGCACCGTTCATTGTTGGACTAATCATCGCTGTCACGCTGCAGATTGCCGCCCTGGCTACGCCGCTTGGGCAGTTGCTGCATATTACGCCAGTAAGTAACGTGCATCTTCTGGTAGTGACTATCTCCGCGCTCATCATACCTATTATCTTAATCGAATTGCACAAATGGGCAGGGCGAAAGTTCTTTGGTAAGCGACCGAATCTTCAGCGAATTACCAAGCGTCTTAAACGGCCGCTCAAGAAAAATAAAAAGTTTGCTAATTAATTCCGGCGCTTGATATGTCCACGCAATAGTTCTAAATCAGCTAAATCTTTACGACGAGCCATCTTTCGTTTGGCAGCAATCAGCCGGTCGGTCGAGACCACGGGTATCCCATCGATGGTTTGCATATCTCGCTGTAATGCTGTCAAGGAATTACCCATCCAACTTTTTAGCAGATTGTATTGTTCGTGTACCAAAATTCGCTTGCCGCTAGTTAGTGTCACCTCGCGCCAATGTTTCTTGCGTGCAAAACGGTCATAAACTTCGCGCGATACTACTAAATCAACATTAGGTGTATCGCGCAAATGCATCATATCAAGCACGGCGCCGCCGACCACGATATACGAATCGCTAGCGATTTTAAGGTCTCTGATCATTTCAATTGCCGAAGCCTGCTTCTGATGCGCCAATGCCAGAGACAATGTTGTGTAAATGTTGCGGCTACCAATTATATCGGTAATGCCATAGATATCAAACTGGCTGCGCAATCCCGGTGATACGTGCGCAAAAGCAATCGCGATACCATCTTCGCCAAGCTCGCGGTACAAACGTTTGAGCGCTTCAACCGCTGTATAGTCGATATCATCAATCGCTCCGGCATCAATCACCACATATGTTACTGGATGTTTAGCGCGATGAATAGCTCGCCGTAATCTTTCAGCGAAATAATTAATATTCTCGAAAAAAAGCGATTCGCCGAAAGCATAAACTAATGTATCTTTTGGCAAAGAGCCTATCTTATCTTTTACCCGATCAGCCGCCCATGGTGACAGCTCGCCATCGCGCAGCAGCACAGCGTCATCAGGGTGGTACTGCCGGCGTAATCGTTCCATCAGCGCGGCTGCTACCGCTACCAAAATACCTAACTGTACACCGAATAGTACCGTACAAGCTAGAGCACCTAGCGCGATCATAAACTCCTCATGATGAACGGCCCACAAATAATGCAATTCACGAAAACGAATCAAGCGTAAACCTGCCGTACAAACTATCGCTGCTAGTGCTGCTAGCGGCACGTAGTGTAACAAAGTACCGCCAAAAACGATCAACGCCATCATTGCTAAGCTGGCAACAATACCGCTCAATTGCGAACGCATACCCAGCGAGTCGGCTAACTGGCTGCGCGGCGGCGAGGCGCTAACGGTATAGCCGTGGAATAGAGCTGAAGCAATATTGGCTATTCCAAGGGCTGCCGTATCTTGGTTGGTCTGGATTTTATCGTCGTGCTCGCTACCAATGGAGCACGCTGTCATGGAACTCTGGACTAGTACTACGAGCGCAATTGATAATACGGTTGGCATAATTGTATTTAGCATCTCGAGCGACACTGTGGGCACTATTAAGTTTGGTATATTGCTTGGTAATGAGCCTAAAAACTCTACGCCGTACGCATCGACGTGAAATACTATTGCAAATACTACAGCCATAGCGATACCGATTAGTTCGCTCGGTATTCGCGATGATCGCCAAAACAACACTACGCCTAGCACCAAGAGTGCTAGCGTAGCGGTCATCCAGTTGATTGAACCAGCTTGCGTGGTAATTGACGCTAAATGACTCCAGAAACCGCCTGATGCTTTCAAGCCTAGTAGAGCTGGTATCTGTGTAACAATCAGCTGCACTCCCACGCCTGCCATGAAACCAATCATCACTGGCCGTGATACCAGATCTGCCAAAAAGCCAAATTTGAATAATCCCAGCAATAGCAGTAGGACACCTGATAGCAACGTCATCGCTGCGATTGCATTAACATATTCTGGCGTACCTGCTTGCGCTACTAGCACTGCACCTGACGCCAGCAGAATGGCTGTCGCTGAATCTGCGCCAACCACTAATCGATGCGAATATCCCAACAGCCCAAATACTAGCGCGCCAATAATTGTCGTATATAAGCCAGTCTCGGGCGGCAGTCCGACGATTACCGAAAAAGCCAACGCATTGGGAACATTCACGACGGCTATCAACAACGCCGTTATGATATCATGCCGCAAATAAGATTTTTTATATCGCAATATGCTCGGCAGAGACACTTTTCGCATACTTATTATACTAATGGTATTTAGGGGTGGCGTCAATAAAACAAAGCAAACTATGAATTTGCTAAATGTCGATACGATTCATAAAAATAAACCGCTTAGATTGTTCAGATCTGAGCGGTTTATGATATTTTCGTTTGCATAATTTGGCTGGGTCGGCAGGATTCGAACCTGCGAATGCTGGGACCAAAACCCAGTGCCTTACCACTTGGCGACGACCCACTAATAAACGAGCGTGCAACAAGTATTATACCACGCTCATCAACGATATGGAAATTACGACATAGAATATAGCCGTACCCATTCCTCGGGAGTCAATTCTGACGGTTTGCGTTCAGGGTTGATGCTGGCTTTGGCGCGCGGTACGGCAGCAAAGACTTTTTGCGAGGCGTAGCATTTTGCGACGAAACTTTGGTACTTGTCGCGTTCTAATGTAGACAAGAGCGGCTCGGGTCGCGGTTTCAGCTCTAGCAGCACGGTATCGACTGCTGGCGGCGGTGTGAAATCTGTGTGGCGTAGCGGTCGGCGGATTCGTGTCTGCCACCATGGAGCTAGTTGTGCGCCTAATTGAGAGGTAAAGTGCCGGTCGCTCGGTACTATTTTTTGCGCGAATTGTTTTTGGACGATCAGGTAGATTGCTTGAGGTGTATGCGTTTCATCGTTGTTGGTCAATTTGCGTACTATGTCGGCGCTCAAGTGAAAGGGAATATTAGCAAAAACTTTGTATGGTTCATCTGGTAATTTCGCTTGCAAAAAATCTTGCGCTATTACTTTGACGTTTTTGTGTCGGCGCATATTTTGCTGTAGTTTGTTGAGAGCGCCTGGTTCGTTTTCGTATGCTAAAACTTGCCGGCATCGGCGTGCTAACACTGCCGTAATGGCGCCGCTGCCAGCGCCGATATCTATTACCAAATCGCCGCGGCGTATGTTGCTGTGGCCTATTAGCTCGGCAATCAAGCGCGGATTACGCAAAAAATGCTGCGAATGGGTGGCGACCTGGCGTCTCATAATGCGATTTTACCACGAAAAGCGGCTAATCAGTTGGCAATATTTACCATAACCTTTATAATATATAGTTATGAATGCACACGAAAAACACTCGATAAAGCAATATTTGCGTGCGGCAGACTATCTGACGGTGGGGCAAATATTTTTGGGAGAAAATCATCTGCTGAAAAAGGAATTAACTTTTAGCGATATCAAATCGCGGATTCTCGGACACTGGGGGAGCGGGCCAGGTATTAACTTTGCTTACGCGCATCTCAGTTATTCAGCCAAGAAACATGACAAAGACATGATGTTTGTGTTGGGGCCGGGGCATGGCTTCCCGGCACTGCAAGCTAATCTGTTTTTGGAAGGTACGCTTGCTAATTTTGATCCGTCGATGGAGACTAACTTGGATGGTATTCGCAAACTATGCCGCGAATTTAGCTGGCCGTACGGTTTTCCGAGCCATTCTAATCCCGAGACGCCGGGCGTGATTCTCGAGGGTGGTGAACTTGGTTACGCGCTCAGCACTAGTTATGGTGCAGCGATGGATAATCCTGATTTGACGGTAGCTTGCTTGATTGGTGACGGCGAAGCCGAAACTGGGCCGACGGCTGGCGCTTGGCATCTCAATAAGTTGCTTAACCCGCGCAAAGATGGTGTAGTGTTGCCAATTCTTCATCTCAACGGTTATAAGATTTCAGCGCCGACTGTTTTTGGCCGAATGAGTAATTACGAACTGATGACGCTCTTTAGCGGCTACGGTTATGAACCGCGCATTGTTGACGCTACAAAGGACGGTGTCGATCCGCACGACGAAATGGCAAACGCGCTTGAGTGGGCGCACAATTTGGTTGCCGAGATTCGTGCTAGTACGAACACAGAAGCGCCGCGCATGCCGATGATTATCATGCGAACACTAAAGGGGTGGACTGGGCCGAAGTTTGTCGAGGGTAACAAAATTGAAGGTAACTGCCTAGCACACCAGACAGTACTTAGCGAAGCGAAATCCGACCCCGAGCAGCTCAAAATCTTGAATCAATGGCTCAAGAGTTATAAGTTTGACGAGCTATTCAACGAAGCGACAGGTTTTGGTGATTTTGTCAAGGATATCTTGCCCGAACAGCTAGAGAAGCGCTTGGGTATGTCGCCGCATGCTCGTGGCGGCGCAACTGTTTATCGGCCGCTGGTGCTGCCAGATGTCGAGCAGTTCGCTGAAGATGCCGAAATCCCTGGCACTATTGGCTCTAGCAGTATGCGCCGGGCTGGCGCTTACTTGACCGAGGTCTTTCGTCTCAACGCCGAGAGTAAGAACTTCCGTTTCATGAGTCCAGACGAAACTTATTCCAACAAGCTTGACGAGATATTCCGGGCTACTAGCCGTAGCTGGCAATGGCCGATTATGGAGTGGGATAAGGATCTGTCGCGTGATG
>JABCNZ020000002.1 GCA_013333845.2 Candidatus Saccharimonadota bacterium | reverse complement strand
CTGTCGCTGTCCGCCCGAAAGTTTGACGCCGCGTTCACCAACTAGCGTGTTAAAACCGTCTTGCAGTTTGACGATGAAATCATAGGCGCCAGCCTTCTTGGCAGCTTTTTCAATCTCAGCATCGGTCGCGTCAGGCCGGCTGTAGGCGATATTCTCGCGGACGGAGCGATGAAATAACAGCGGCTCTTGCGGTACGTAGGCAATTTGTTCGCGCAGGCTTGCCTGGGTAACTTCGGCGATGTTTTGCGCATCAATGGCAATCTCTCCTGAGTCAATATCAGCAAACCGTAACAATAATTTGGTGAGGGTAGTTTTGCCAGACCCGCTTGATCCGACTAAACCAATTTTTTCGCCTGGCTGAATATTGAGCGAGAAATCATGAAACAAGGTATCGCCTTGGCCTTCGTCGTGCGTAAAGGTCACATTGTGCATGACAATGCCGCCGCGTTTAATTTTTAGTTTTTTGTCGCTGCGGTCAACTAGCGTCGTTGGTGTTTTAAGAATTTCTACCATCTCGTGAGCATCGCCAATAATACGATTGTAACTACGCATGATGCCATTCATGTTCCACAACTCGTGCGCTACGCTGCCTGTATACGTTATGATTAAATAAACTGATGCTACTGATACTAAATTGTGCTGAGCGGCGTATACTGCAAAAGCAATTGCGCCAATTTTGATAATTGTGTTGATGGTCGAATAAACGGTACTAACTTTCAGGAAACCGCGCATCGTGCCCAAGCTAGCGCTGCGCCATGAACTGACCGTTTTTGAAAAGCGCTTTTGCTCTAGCGATTCAGCGCCAGACGATTTAACCGCCAGGATGTTTGAAACCATGTCGGCTAATTGGCCGCTAACTTTATTGCTGGCTTTAGCTTCTTTTTCGCTCAATTTAGCCATTGGCCTAGAGCCAAAATAGACGGCAATACTAAAAATAATTGAAAAGACAAACAGGAATAAAGCATACTGCCAAATTAATGTCGATAAAATGATTATTGATCCAGCTAAGGAGATAACTAATGGCAAAATCGACCAGAAAATTGTATCCCAAAAACGTTCGACTGCGCCGTTTAGCTTATTGGTTTGACTGACAAGTGAGCCGCCGAATTTATTAGCATGGAAAAACATTGTTTGATTAGTTAATTTGCTAAAGCAGCGCGAGTGTAAATCGCGTTGTAGTGCAGTCTCGAACGTCCAGACGAGGTACAATACTAAGCGCCAGCCAATCACCGTTGAACACAGTTCGCTAACACTATATAGAACAATTAGCGTCCATAAATTGTTAGCAGTTTGCAGCTGGTTGTGCTGGATAATATTAAGCAGCTCTGCGATAACAAGCGGGCCGACAAAAATAGAGATAACGATTGTAGTAATTGCAAAAAATATCGCTAGATTCCTGCGGTGCCTGTAGGGTACAGATACTTGCCAGAATAGGCGTAAAATTTCTTTATCGTTAATTTTATTTTTCAAAAGTATCTCCTCTCTTGTGCAATTTATATTGTGAGCAGTTCGATCATTGATAAGGTGATTCAAACGCGAGATTTAGAGGAACTCTTTTGGCTCGAGTTCATAGATTAACCAATTATAAGGTATAATCTTGGTATGAGTCAAGAACAAACAGTTTCGTATGTTTTAATAACAGGCACTACTAGTGGCTTGGGTAGAGAATTTGCTCGTATATTTGCGCAAAATGGTTATAATATCGTTGCTGTTGCGCGTAACGAAGTTCTATTGCAACAGCAAAAACAGGAGTTAGAGCGCCAGTTTGGCGTTGAAATGGTCTACATAGTTAAAGATTTGAGTGCTGAGAATAGCGCTCAAGAAGTTTATGACGAGATTAAACATAAAGGCATTTATATAGATATCTTAATTAACAATGCCGGGTTTGGTTCGTTTGGTCGCTATGTTGATGTCGATTGGCAGCGTCAGAAAGGTCTCGCTAGCGTTAATATGCTGGCCGTGATGCAGTTATCGTATCTATTTGGTAAAGATATGGATCGTCGCGGTAAGGGTAAGATTGTTAATATTGCATCGATTGCCTCGTTTCAAGCTGGGCCGTACATGGCGATGTATTATGCCTCGAAAGCTTTTGTCCGTTCGTTTTCTGAAGCTTTGCATGAAGAAATGAAAAGTTCTGGCGTGTCGGTGACGGCGATTTGCCCAGGTCCGGTAGCGACTAACTTTGAAAGAAATGCTCATATGATAAACTCGGCAATGTTCACTAGGCTCAGAGTTTATACACCAGAAGTAGTTGCCGCGAAAAGTTATCGCGCTATTATGAATAACAAAGCAGTGTATGTGGTTGGTTGGCCAAATAAACTTTTGGTGTTTTTAACGCGATTTTGTAGCTTGAAGTTTAGTAGAGTTCTCGCTAGTAAAATTAATTTAGGCAGCGGGCGAAAATAGCCTGGTCTGACCAGTAATTTAATTGTAAAAACATGGCTAAGAAGTTTAGCGTGGTAAGTTTTGTAAAAAAGCATTGTATTTTTATTGTAAATCATTTACAATAAAAATATGACACAAATAGTTAGTCGACGAATCACGAAATATACTGATAGTATACTATCGATTTTATGCCAGCTGCAGCATGCTACTAATGCCGAGATTGCTAGCCGGTTGCGAGAGTTGTATTCAAATGTTAGCGATACTACGGTACATCGTATTACACAACGTCTGCAGAGTGATGGCGTTATTGGACTGGCACCCGCGTCAAGGCAGGGCTGTTTGCGGTACGACTTTTCACCGGAATCACACGATCATTTTATATGCAGCGAGTGCGATAGTTTACAGGATATCAAAGTTCCTGATTCAGTGCGTTGCCAGATCGAGTGCCAGCTTGATGGCTGCTGTTTCGACGGTCCTTTAGTCATTACTGGAGTGTGTCAACAATGTAAAAATAGAAGGAGGAATTATGGCATTAATTAGTATTACAACTAAACAAGAGTTTGAAGAAAAAGTACTAAAAAGCAAGCGTCCGGTCTTGGTCGATTTTTGGGCGCCATGGTGTCCGCCGTGTCGAGCGATGGCGCCAATATTACAGCAGATCGCTGACGAGACAGATTTTGATATTGTTAAAATTGACACTGATGCTAGTGATGACAACAAAGAACTGGCTATGCACTACCGCGTGCAGGGTATACCAAATATGAAGATTTTTGTTGCTGGCGAGGAAGTTGCTGAGCTG
>JABCNZ020000001.1 GCA_013333845.2 Candidatus Saccharimonadota bacterium | reverse complement strand
TCGCCGCCAAGTAGTAAACTACTCGCGCTGCCGCTCGACTTGCATGTGTTAGGCACGCCGCCAGCGTTCATCCTGAGCCAGGATCAAACTCTCCATAAAGATGCTTCATTTGAAGCGTCTACTCAAAAATAGACTGACGATGATAATTGCACAATCAAATTGTTAAATTACTTAACCTGACTGCTAAGATGCAATTTGTAAGTTTACCTCTCGCAACCAGACTGTTCACTATTGTAGCGCTCTAACCTAATCAAGTCAACACCTTATCGCTAGTTTTTTGTAGCTAAAAATACAACGATACCCGCTAGCAAACCAATTACAGCACCGACTACCACTTCCAAAGGGGTATGTCCCTTAGCGCTACGCGGCTTTGACACATCAAATTTCGAGATATCAATAACTTGCTTGATAGCCTCGCCCTGCTCGCCAACAGATCGTCGCACCATCAATGCGTCGTACATCACAATCGCCGCTAGAGCTAATGCCAAACCAAACAAACCACTGCCGACTCCGTCTTTCAAACCGATAATCGATACTAGCGACATCATCGTAGCACTATGAGCGCTTGGCATATTTCCCGATATGTACAGATGATCAAACACTTTCAAGGTACGCATCTTAATAGCAGCAACGACATACTTACCGCACTGCGCCATAGCCCAACCGACAGCAAAAGCTATTATATACGGGGATACTACCATCCGCTATTTTTCTCCTTCGTCTGTATCACGTATAATCCCCATTGACGAAACTGTATCTCCGTCATTAATACGCATCACTCGAACACCCTGAGTAGTACGGCCAAGTGCTGGAATATCGTCAAGCGACACCCGGATAGTCTGTCCATTTTGACTAATCATAATTGCCTCAATCGCATCCTTCTCAAGCGTTTGAACAGCAACTATCGGACCAGTTTTTGCCGTAACAACAGCAGCCTTCACACCAACGCCGCCGCGGCGGTGACTCGGAAAATTAGCTACCTTGGTTACTTTGCCGAACCCGTTTGCGCTCATCACCAGCAATTTTTGATCAGCTGAAGTTACAATATCCATACCTACAACACTATCGTCCGTTCGTAGTCGCACACCACGCACACCGCGAGCAGCACGTCCCATCGGACGACACTCCTCCTCGCTAAAGCGAACCGCTTGTCCAGCTGAAGTCGAGATAATCACATCGTTCTTACCAGTAGTTTGCTTGATCCAACGCAACTCATCGCCTTCATCCAAATTAATAGCAATTAAACCATTGGTGCGAATATTTGAATAGTCGGCAATCGCTGTCTTCTTGACTGTACCCTTGGTTGTCGCCATAAATAGATAGCCTTCATCAACATTTACATCTTTAGCTAGATTGATAATTGAAGTAATTTTTTCCTCTGGCTGCAGCTGCAATAAATTGACCGCTGCTACACCCTTCGCCGCTAAGCTAGCTGCCGGCACCTCGTAGGCCTTCAGACGAAACACTCTGCCCCTGTTTGTGAAGAACAACAGCCAATCATGTGTTCCAGCTGGTACTAGCTGATCAATAACGTCTTCTTCTTTAGTGGTCATACCGCGTTTACCCTTGCCGCCGCGGTTTTGACGGCGATAATCGCTAGCCAAGGTACGTTTGATGTAATTTTCCGTTGTCAACAGCACAACAGTATCCTCTTCTGGGATTAGTTCTTCATCGCTAAACTTACCGACTTCGGTGTTGATAATTTTACTACAACGGTCATCGCCGTATTTATCTTTAATTTCTAGCAACTCCTCTTTGATGATGCGAAGGATTTCGTTTTCGTCAGCCAAAACTTTTTCAAAATACGCGATCTTTTTCATTAACTCAGCTAGCTCATTCTCGATAGCTTCGCGTTCTAGACCCGTCAGCCGGCGCAATTGCATTGCCAGAATCGCCTTGGCCTGGATAACGCTCAGCGAGAACTTTTCGATGAGCGCCTTTTCGGCTTCATCTTGCGTCTTGCTAGCCCGGATGATTCTAATTACCTCGTCGATATTGTCCAGTGCAATTTTGTAACCTTCCAGGATATGCGCTCGCT
Organism: Candidatus Saccharimonadota bacterium; assembly: GCA_013333845.2. Classification (GTDB taxonomy): domain Bacteria; phylum Patescibacteriota; class Saccharimonadia; order Saccharimonadales; family Saccharimonadaceae; genus Saccharimonas. The sequence goes on along the minus strand of JABCNZ020000001.1, from coordinate 38,436 downwards.
CCTTAGCCTTGCGTAGCTCGTACTCTGTGCGGCGGCGTACCACTTGGCGGCGATGTTTGATAAACTCATTCAGAATATCATGCAAACCCAAAACACGCGGCTGCAGACGTGTCGCATCGTCAGCACTCGGCACCAAAGCTAGCATATTGTAATGGAAGTTAGTCTGTAACGCCGTCAATTTGTATAATTGGTTAAGTACTTTCTTCGGATAAGAGTCTTTTTTGAGCTCAATAACCACCCGTACATTACCGCGAGCCGACTCATCGCGCAAAGCGCTGATCGCCGTAATTTTTTTCTCGTGCACCAAATCGGCAATTTTTTCGATAAGCGTTGCTTTATTCACGCCATAAGGCATCTCAGAAACTATAATTTGATGACGGCCGCGTTTGGTTTCTTCAATGTTTGCCACCGCCCGTATCGTCACACTGCCGCGGCCAGTCGCATAAGCTTGGCGCATCGGCGCTCCACCATAAACCACCGCGCCAGTTGGGAAATCTGGCCCCTTGATGCACTTCATAAGGTCATCAAGCGTTGCTTCCGGATTATCAATCAGTGTAACCGTTGCATCAACCACCTCGCCTAGATTATGCGTCGGAATATTAGTTGCCATACCAACAGCAATACCAACTTGCCCATTCAATAGTAAATTCGGCAATTTAGCAGGCAAAACAATCGGTTCTTGGCGAGTAGAGTCATATGTATCGCGAAAATCAACCGTCTCTTTATCAATATCTGCCAAAAGCGACTCTGACACCCGAGTCATTTTTGCTTCGGTATAACGCATAGCTGCCGGCGGGTCACCGTCCATTGAACCAAAGTTACCTTGGCCCTGAACCAACGGATAGCGCTCCACCCAATCTTGAGCCATGCGTACCATCGCATCATAAATCGAACTATCGCCATGCGGATGGTATTTACCCATCACTTCACCGACAATCTGCGCGCTTTTCACGGTCTTAGCTGTCGGCCCGATACCCATTTTGTCCATTACGTACACAATACGGCGATGAACTGGCTTCATACCATCGCGTACGTCCGGTAAAGCACGGTCAACGATGACCGACATTGAATACCGGATAAAGCTATCCTCCATAACATCTTCTACTGTTCGAATCTCGACAGACTTTGAATGGCTAACGTCGTTAGTCTGCTCGATAATCTCGCCTTCGACTGGTTTTTTTGACTCTGGTTTCATATTCCTATCCTTCTTCTCGTCCATTTACACATCTAGCTCATCAAGACTGACTTTATTAGCATTAGCTTGAATAAAATTCTTGCGCACTTCGACATCATCGCCCATTAACTTCGTAAAGATAGCATCAGCGCGCTCAGCATCCTCGAGCTTAACCTGTACCAGCACTCGATTTTCCGGGTTCATAGTTGTTTCCCAGAGTTGACTAGCATCCATTTCACCGAGACCCTTATAGCGTTGTAGAGCCGACTCGCTCAGGCCAGCTTGTTTTGCCCGTGAATCGTTTAAATCAATCTGAACGCCCTTCTCTTTGCGTGCCGCAATTAGCTCATCGTACCGCGCTTCAAGCGCCTCCTCATTATATAAATACTCTTGTTTGCTTTGGGATAATTTCAGCTTAAACAGTGGCGGTTTAGCTAGATATATGTGCCCACCCTCCACAACTGGCCGCATATAGCGGAAGAAAAACGTCATCAGCAGAGTCGCGATGTGGCTGCCATCGACATCGGCATCAGTCATGATGATAATTCTATGATAGCGCAATCCGCGAATATCAAAAGCATCGCCAATACCTACACCTACCCCTTTGATCAAGCTCAAGATCTCTCGATTGGCATACATTTTGTCTAAGCGAGCCCGCTCGGTATTGAGCACTTTACCACGCAGAGGCAAAATCGCCTGCGTACGGCTATCGCGGCCAGTTTTTGCTGAACCGCCAGCCGAATCTCCCTCAACTATATACAATTCGCATTCCGACGGATCTTTGCTAGAACAATCAGCTAATTTGCCAGGCAAGCTAGCGCCGTCAAGCGCTCCTTTGCGAATTACATTATCCCGCGCTGCCCGCGCTGCCTTGCGCGCTCGCGCCGCTAACAAGGCTTTATTGATAATTTTTTTAGCAATAGCTGGATTTTCCTCTAGATAATATGCGAAATATTCGTTCATTACTTGCTCGACATAGCGACGCACTTCTGGATTACCTAGTTTATTTTTAGTCTGGCCCTCAAACTGCGGATCTGGCAATTTTACCAATATCACCGCCGTCAGGCCCTCGCGGATATCATCGCCAGTCAAGTTATCTTCTTTTTCTTTGAGCAGGCTATTTTTACGGGCATAATCATTGATTACCCTGGTAAGTGCTGACCTAAATCCGACCAAGTGCGTGCCGCCATCTGGCGTCAAAACGTTATTTGCAAACGGCTTGACGGTTTCGATGTAGGAATCGTTGTATTGTACTGCTATTTCGACAACAGAGTCGCTGACTTGCTTATCGACATAGAATATCTCATCGCCAAGCACATCTTTGCCCTTATTCAAATTCTTGACATAGCTCTTGATACCACCCTCGAAGTAGAATGCCTGGCGCTCATGAGTACGCTCATCATAAACAGAGGTATAAACACCTTTAGTTAGATATGCCTGATGGCGTAAATAATTTACCACCCATTTATAATCAAATTTAATTGTCTCCTTAAATATTTCAGCATCTGGATAGAACGTGATACAGGTGCCATCTGGCCGATCAGTTTTTCCTATCTTCTTGAGCGGTACCACAGTTTTACCGCGAGAAAATTCGATACGGTATAGCATACCGCTCCTAACAACTTCAGCAATCAGCTTAGTAGATAGAGCGTTAACCACGCTAGAACCAACACCATGCAAACCGCTTGACACCTTGTAGCCGCCGCCACCGAATTTACCGCCAGCATGCAGCACAGTCAGGACTGTCTCAAGCGTACTAATGCCAGTCTTAGGGTGCTTATCTACTGGAATACCACGACCATTATCAATTACTGTCACGCCGCCATCCGCCAACAATCTCACATCGACTCGCGACCCATAACCAGCTATAGCTTCGTCTACCGAGTTGTCGGCGATTTCTTTAATTAAATGGTGTATACCATCATATCCCGTGCTGCCAATATACATTCCTGGACGCTTGCGTACTGGTTCGAGACCCTCAAGAACTTGGATCTGCGAACTATCATACGAACCATCATTTTTTTGTTTACTCATAACGAAATCACTCCCTATTTACAGTCACTCAGCTTGTCTATTAATACCCACATTATACCATAAAAAAAATTGTTCATTCAAGGTATTGCTGCGGTTGCCATAAGTATGATATTATAAAAGAGAGGAAAATATATCTCAAAATAACACAAAAAGGTAAGCAAAATGTTTAGAAAGCTAGTATCAAATCTCGCCTTTAGCCCCGCATTAGTCGGACAATTAGGTTTTTATGCAAAACGGTTGCGCAAAGAAGAATCGGTGCGCAGATTAGGACTTATTTTTACAGCTTTTGCGCTCGTTGTACAGTTTTTTGCCGTATTTCAGGCACCAGAGCCAGCTACCGCTGCCGACGCTACTGATATGGTTTATGGCGGCGTATGGAGCAAACAAGCCTTACTAAGCACCTATGACAGCAACGTCAACAATATCCGCGACCTCTACGATGCCGTCGGCATTTCTCGCAGCGATATTGACCAAGCTGGTAATAATTTGGAGTATCACAGGAGCAACGAAGGCTTATATTCTTGGGGTATGAAACCTGTATTCGGCGCAAGCCAAGGTGAAGGCGGCTACACCGTAAAAACTGGCGGCGGTACGCGAACGTTTTACTACAGACCGCAGCGGCTTTGGGGTAACTCAGGCGCTTATTCAGCCTACGTGGCCCGTTCATCAAAGACAGGAATGTGGTTCGGAATTATGCGCAGCTGCGGTAATCTAATTACACTAACCGTCCCGCCAGCTCCCGCTTGCCCTCCTGGACAATCAGGGACCTATCCAAATTGCTATACTCCGATGTGCACCGTCCCTGGCAAGACCAACCTGCCTGCGAACGACCCGAGGTGCAAAGCTGACCCTGTCGCAGTATGTTCGTCGCTAGCAATCGTTAACAACAAGAATACTTACCAATACACCGCCTCCGGCAACACCAGCAATGGCGCTTCAATTACCGGTTATAGATTTGTTGTCTATCGGGATGGTAAACAATTAAAAACCATCGAAAGCAAGACTCGAACTGTCACCGACAAAGAAACTGTAGCTGGTAAATATACAGTTAAAGCTATCCTGAAAACATCTCTAGGCGACCGCACCAGTGATAGCTGTACCAAAGAATTTCAAATTGTAGAGCCAGCTAAGTGTCCGCAAAATCCTGCCTTGCTTGCCACAGACCCTAACTGTCAACCATGCCCAGGCGACACAACTTTGTGGATAAAAGATGCTAAGTGTAAAGAAGATATCATTCAAACAAAAACCGCCCAAAACACCTCGCAAGGCAACGCCGACGCTTCGACAACTACCGCCAAGGCGTCCGATCAAATTATTTACAAAATTACTGTGACCAACAAAGGATTGAAAGCTACCGATTATACCATCACCGAGAATCTCGCTGACGTCCTCAAATATGCTTCGCTAGAAAACAAAGGAGGAGCTACCTTAACCAAGGACACCTCTGGCAGCCAAGACACAGAAACTCTATTGGTATGGCCAAAAGTCACGCTAAAGCCTGGTGAAACTCAAACTCGCGTATTCAGCGTGAAGCTCCAAAGCACGATCTCGCCAAAAGCCACTGGCACTGGCAACCCTAATTCATACGACTGCAAGATGACCAATACTTTCGGCAATTCCGTAACCATTAATGTAGACTGTCCGGCACAAAAGCAAGCAATTGAACAAACTGTTGCTCAACTTCCACACACCGGACCTGGCGAAAACATGCTATTTGCTGGAATCACCTTCGCTGTTGTCGCATTCTTCTACGCACGATCGCGTCAGCTGAAAAAGGAAGTCCGCTTAATCCGTCGAGATTTTAACTCAGGCACTATATAAATTATAAGATTATATAAACAAAGATGAGGTAGCTATCAATGAATAATGAAAAAATACCATCACCTAGTGATAAGCATAAAGAGCAGTACACTAGCTCTGAAGTAATCCATCGGAAAACTCAAGAGAATATTAACGCTAAAAATAAAACAGAGAAAGAAGCTAGCTCTGAAGCCTCTCAGGAACAGCTGAAAAAAGCACGCCATGAAGCCTTAAACCAAGCTAGAGAAATCGCCCAAGAACGTAAAGAAAACAAAATAAAAACCAATGAAGTCAGTCCAGAGAAGAAACGCCGCGGCCCTACCTCTAAACAAGAACGCAAAGCCGCCTTCGACAAGACTATGACCGAGATTCAATCCGAAATGTCACCTGCCAGCAGAACTTTCAGTAAAGTTATTCATAACCCCGCCGTCGAGAAAAGCAGCGAAGTGATTGGTAATACTGTAGCACGTCCTAATGCCATATTGTCAGGGTCAGCTGTAGCTTTTATCCTTACAGCTGGTATATATTTAGTCGCTAAGCACTTCGGATATTCGCTATCTGGCACAGAGACCATTGCCACCTTCGTCTTAGGGTGGGTTATCGGCTTGATTTACGATTACATTCGCGTCCTAATATTCGGTAAATCCAAGTAACTTTTGCCAACTAACGTAATTTTATCGAAACTTCGCCGCTATTGTCGCTGTCGCGCATATTTAGGGTATTACTAGCAGGCTGTTGTGGTGTCGAAATCGGACCATTATCTGCAATTGGCTCTGTCGGCAAATTAACACTTTGCGTGGCAGAATTAACGTTAGGAGATTCACCAACTTGCAGCGGTGTAGTAACTGCTGGCGGTACTGCACCAAGCTGTGACTGTGCCAAATCTATTGGATTATTTCGAGATGGCTGCTGCGGAAGCTGTTGCTGCTGCGGCTGAGCTGGCAAGGTACTGCTAGAAGCACGAGAATAAGCATCGGTATAATTTTGAGATTGAGCGGGTCCAGCGGCCACTGCATTGCCAGTCGAAGGCATCGGCGGTTTAGTATTAGCTGGTAGCGGCGAAGATACTGGACGCGGCGTAGTGCTATTTCTACCGGTTACTTGCTTGCGTTTCGCTAACCATTCATCCAGAAAAGATGAACTACTACTCGGTGCTATTTTATTAGGGGCGTTAGCAGCGGCTCCAGCCGTATTTTTCAACTGTTTATTATTTCCAGAAGATTGATTCATGCTAGTACGTGCCGCTATCTCACGCTCAACTTGAGCCCGCGGATGTCCGTATTTTGCAGCCGACAGTCTGCGCAAAGCATCGCCCAACTGAGCATTTTGGTGGCCCATCGGGGGAATCCATGCCATACTAAACGGCGCAGACGGCACACCTTCAATCTGGGCGACACAGACAGATTCAAAGTTTGGCAATTTCGTCAAATCTTCTGCATCAAATACTGGTGTATAGCGCTTAACCATAATTTCTGCGTCGGTTATACCAATCCGGCCGGTGATAGTTGTACCAACGTTACCGAGAATAGCCTCGCGCAGTTCTTCCTTCAGCTGCGTCATGAACTGGTTAGCTAATACCAAGCTCAATCGATATTTGCGAGCCTCGCTCAAAATAGTCTCGAAGCTATCAGTCGCAAAGTTCTGGAACTCATCAACATACAGCGTAAAATCTTTGCGCTCGTCCTCTGGAATCTTGGCCCGCGCCATCGCTGCAGCCTGAAACTTCATCACAAAGACAATACCAAGCAATTTAGAGTTAAGATCGCCTAATTTACCTTTCGATAAGTTCACCAGCAAAATCTTGTTATTATTCATGATGTCTTGAAAATCAAAGCCGCTTTTTGTCTGGCCAATAATATTACGCATAGCATCATTACTAATAAACGGACCAAATTTAGCAATAACCCAGCTGATAACCTCGCCTGCCTCGCTTGATCGCTGCGATGCCGGAAACTCCTTTGTCCAAAAATCTAACACCTGCTGGTCGGTAACGTATTTCAGCTTGTTATTTCTGAAACTATCATCAACCAAGAGCTTCGGTATATCGACAAAAGTACCGCCCGCCGGATCGCTCATTAATAACAGCGCGCAGTTACGGAATATATGCTCCAAACGCGGACCAACGATACCAGTATGTCCTGGGTCATACAAACCATAAAGCATACCGATAGCCTCTTGTACCAAAAAATCTTTTTGGTCTGGGTGGTCAAACTCAAACATATTCAGACCAATCGGATTGTCCATATCGCTTGGGTTGAAATAAATAATGTCTTCAACGCGCTCCTTTGGCACCTTTTCTAGCAAATGCTCCGCAAGGTCCCCGTGCGGATCAACCAAGGCAAAACCCCGCCCATCCAGCATATCTTGGTAGGCTAGATTTTCCTGCAAAACTGATTTACCAACACCCGTCTGTCCAATAATATGTATATGGCGCCGGCGGTCTTTATCGCTGAGCCTAATCGGCTTCTTAACACCGCGAAATTCGTTGTATCCTAACAGCAAACCAGTCTCCATCACCTGCGTCGGTCCATCGACTTGCTTACTCATCTGGCGCTTGACTTGCGAGCTTGGAATACTATTCTGATCCGGCAAATGAAAAATCGTCGCCAGCTCTACGCTATTTAATATATTCTTATTAACCTGCTGCGGGAAGAAACGAAAAATATAAGACGAAGTTAGTTCTTCGATGTTTTTTGCTAACGTGAATTTAAATCCGTTAAACGTCGGCGAGTCAAATAATGCAAATGCTGCAACAATGTTTTTCAATATTACCTGAGAACGGGCTGCTGTATTAGACGAAACAACAGCCCGTATCAGTACCTCGTACCCCGGATAACGGGTTTTTTCTTGGATAGCATCAACAGTCGCCTGTTCAACGGAGTTAAGCGGCTTTTTATCCTCTGGCTTTTTGTCGTCGCTCTCTGGCGGTTTCCATAGAGACTCCATAATTTCGCTCGGCGAGAAGAACACCGAAAGTCCGGTCTTTTTTTTGTCTTTGTCTTCTATGATTTTTTCAGAGACAGAAACTGCCGACTTGGCCCATCGCTCATTAGCTGGACGAATTAATATTTGGATACCTATACCATCTTCGCGAGTCGCTGCTGATAAAGCATTCAGCAATGCGCGCGATGCATCACGTTTAGATTCCATGTATGTTGCAATAGGATAAGCAAAGTTCTTCCTCAGAGTAAACTCGCCACCAATCGTACCGCTCATCTTACCGACCTTACTAAAAACAGTATGCTCCGACACCTCTTCTAGCCGAGCCGATGGATAGGCTGCTGCAATTGCCTGGCGAACTACCTCGGTGAGCACTGTAGGTACAACAGCATAATAGAACACCAAGCCATCGCGAGCCACTATTTCAAACGACAAATGCCTCTGCCCATAAATCTTACTCTTAAAACCTTTAGTGGCAGTACTGGATATAATATTGTACATAACCTGAGCTTGTGACAACACTTCTTCCGTCAAATCTCGTTTATCACGCCCGTCGCTAACAATATCATCGCTAGCTGGCGGCAGATGAATTAATATCGGCACCATCTTAAGCCCGCGCTCATAGTTCTTCGCCTCACGAAGAGTATTACGATAGACCATAAACACGACAAAAGACCCTAGCCCGATCACCAAAGCTATTGCAAACAATGTTACAAGAGTGCCTATCCCGCCGCCAGACACTACCTAATCCTCTACTTTCCCTATTTCGCGCCCGTAGCGTTTCCTTATATATTCTATCTGAAGTTTGCCGATCTCAACCTCGCGACGATACGGGTCGTCTTTAGTCTCTGCGATAATTTTCTTAGCTTTATCAACCCACTCCTTTTCAATAAGGTCATCATCATTGGCTATCAGCGCTGCGGCGTCATCAGATGTCGCAGACTGAGCAGCGCCAGGATCCACGGTTGGCTGAACTATAGGAATTGGCTGAGGTAGCACAATTTGAGGAACCGCATTAGCAACAGCCTCTGCAGAAGCAGCATTCATCACTTCTCTAGAAGTATTTTGCTTCTCAAGATTACCGCCATCTATGCCAAAAGTAGGTGTCTCGTAACTATTCTGCGGCAGCACCTCTCTCTGCACAGGAACTTGTTCTCTTATACCCGGTTCCATATTAAGTAAATTATACCATATGCGTTTACAATTTTTCTAGGCCTCAGTCCTCACTTCACACGCTTCTGATGCCGAACATACAAAAGAGCCAACAATACAAAGAGCGTAATTAATACATACGTACCTGCTTGAATTTGTCCTATTGATTGCATAGCAACAATCACAGTCGGCCCTAACGCCAACACTGCACCATACATTAAGGTATACATGTCATCAGCACTCCGCTTAGACGACTCAGAGTTATACTTACTCACAACCTTGTTTATAAATAGAAGCAAGAGAGTCAATGTGCAAGTAAGAAAAATATATATTAATACAAACACAACAACTACAATAGCCGGACCAACTTTGGACGGCGCGGTCGTCTGTGTTATCGCTAGCAACACCACTAACGACAAAAACATCAAAAATGCAATTAAGCGTTTATACATGATTTAAATAATAACACCTAGGAGGCAAAAGCAGCGTCGCAATATAACGAAGCACCTTTGTAAACAACTATTAGGGTCGCTGCAACAACTGCTTTTTGCCCGATTGACCGCTCGCACTTAGCGAGCAAAAGACTTGCGATCGCGCGGACCTGCACCACACACCTGATGGTCACTGACATCGCAATCTCAAGGATTAATCAGGTGTGTAATGCGCGCACATATCGCGCGCTCAACGCTTTTGTTTAATAGGCGGAGCTTAGGTGGAACCACAATTATTTGGCGCCACCTAGTTTCCGTCGATTATTGTTGTGGAGGCTTATTTGGTTGGTATTGTTTTGCTTTTTTTGTTTTTCTAAAAGCTTACTCACACTATAGCAAACCAATGATAAAAAGTCAACATCTATCGTAATATAAATATTGTTATTTATACTACAGCTCACTATTTTATTATACGTACCTCTGTTATTATTGTAATGTTGCGTTTTTATCTACAGTGTAATAATTACAATGATAGCTATTTTATCAAGCTATTATTAATTATTTATTACAACAAATAGACTTTAGATTATATCGAATCTAAAAAATACAACACTACATCAGGCTCTACACTGCGAATTTAACTTATAACAACCAGCTAACTGCGATACATTTATACAAACTATTTTTCATTAAAATTCATTACACTATTTGTGTTCAAAGATCCTTTATATAATTAACGTTTATACAAAAACTAAGCAAAATCTTGAGTACATTTTATAGCATCCGAAATGCGACAACTATACATACGGCATGGCAAAAATTATATTAATGCCATTCCACGCGATGAAAAATCTACTATATAATCTATCCTGCAATGTACTGTATTTACAGCAAAATAATCCAGCAACAAACCAGAATCAGAGACAACCCAGCATGTCGAGCTATGTGCATGCAAGCAACAATATACTTTAGCTGCAAAAACAAAAATTCAACAACTTAATTCATAAGAATCTTTTTAATAGACACGACACAACTTACACGCAAATACGTAATATCTATTGGGCTAATAGCGTCAATGATTAATATCTAGCCGTTAAACTTCGTCTGCCAAAAAAATAGTCACCGCCAGTTTCAGTATCGCCTTCTATAACCTGTCTGTGAAGTCGGAAGAGCTTGGACTGAGCCTCCTTGGCCAATCGCTAACATTTGGGCGCGTTAGTTTTCCCTGCACCATACGATAAAATTTCTGGTGATAATTCTGTTAAGCCATTCACCAGAAACAGCCCTTTCTAAATTTAGTCGTTAGTTGCTAACCGATATTTTATAGAATTACAAATCGACATATCTAGCGTATCGTTTCAAGGTATAAAACACATTTATTTACTCCAATTATCCCGTTATCTAGTGTGGTATTTTTTACCTAGCAATCTTGCTAAAAAACATTGACACAAGCAGATTTTCACATTACTATAGAGATAGTTCCTGAATAAAAAAATTATACAGGAACCAGAAATAAACACTTCAGAAAACTCCACAACCATTAGAATGACTACTACTCGCAGGTAGTCATTCTTTTTTATCGCATAAAATCAAAAAGAGCCCGAAAGGCTCTACAACAAACGATGTGGTGGAGCTGCCGGGTACTGCCCCCGGGTCCGCAGAGTAACCTGTTGTTTGTCTACGCACATAGTCTAACTCGTTAAATAATCGCTTATCCGCTCAAAGCTAGACAAACATACGAACTAGCGATCTGCTTAAAATCTTAATTAATGATATAGCAGAAATATCAATTAACCGATCTTGCTAGATATGACACACCTAGCCTATAGCAAGAATCTAGGCGGATGCGGCTGCCAGTAATATTACGCAGCTAGCGCAAAGGCTGTCTGCCGTGGCATCAATGATGCAACAAACGCCTTCGCTTTGTTTGCAAAGTTTGCAACTATTAATTCTGATAACGTCAGAAGTCGGTACGCAAAACAACCTGTTAAATTCTCTACGTCGAACGCTATATCAGCCCCACGTTACTCTTGATATTATATCACTTATTTACATCATCCGTATAGTATGATTAACTTTTAACTATATGGTCATGGCATCAACCGCTAAAATCCTTACGGTTTCACCCGTTGGATACGATGGTAGTATCGTAGAAGTAGAAAGTGACATATCAAATGGGTTGCCTAGTATACGCATAGTTGGTCTCGGTAATAAATCAATCGACGAATCTAAAGAACGAGTCCGCAGCGCCATCGTCAATTCTGGCCTAGAATACCCAACTAAACGTATCACCATCAACCTTGCGCCTGCCGAAATTCCAAAGGAGGGTACACATTATGATCTACCTATAGCCTTGTCTATCTTGTTATCAGCCGGACAACTCCGCGAACAGGATATTGCAAATTCTATATTCGCTGGCGAGCTAGCGCTCAACGGAGACATCCGCCCCACTAGCGGCGCTATCAATATCGCCGAAACCGCAAAAAAATCTGGTATTAATACTATATACTTACCTTCTAATAACGCTAATCAAGCGTCTCTCGTAGGCGGCATAAATATCATACCTGTAGATAATATCAAGCAGCTTTACCTACATTTAAAGAAAGAAAAAATCATCACCAAGGATGCTGTTTGTCCGCACATTTATTCAGAAGAAAGCGAGCCCAACAAACAAACCCTGCTCGATGAAGTGGCTGGTCAAGAACAAGCAAAACGCGCCCTCATAATCGCAGCGGCAGGACATCATAATATATTGTTATCCGGACCTCCGGGAGCCGGAAAATCAATGCTAGCAAAAACCAGCCAGACATCGCTTATCGGCGGCGGATCAAGCCCGAAACCTGGCGAAATTAGCCTAGCGCACCTAGGAGTACTTTACTTAGATGAAATACCTGAGTTCTCGCATTCTTCTATTGAAGCCCTGAGACAACCCCTGGAAGACAAGAAAGTTACTATTACCAGATCGCGTATGCGCGCCACCTACCCTGCTAACTTTATGCTGGTTGCTACCATGAACCCTTGTCCTTGCGGGTATTTTGGCGATCAAACCAAGGAATGCTCCTGCACTCCAGCGCAAATAGCAAATTATCAACGCAAGCTATCGGGTCCGCTTATGGATAGAATTGATTTAGTCGTACACGTCTCGCGCGTACCGAACAGTACATTGTCTTCGTATAATTCGTTGTCTTGTAAACAACATAAAACAGCAGTAAACTTGATTCAGAGCGCCCTCAGTATCCAATCGATAAGATACAATTGTAGCGATAAATACAACAGTAACTTAACAAATAGAGAAATAAATACGTTTGCTAAACTTGATGAGAAATCAAAAAATATGTTGTCGCAGGCTTCAGATAAACTGAGCTTGAGCCCACGCAGCTATTTCAAAATCATCCGTGTCGCCCGCACTATTGCAGATCTAGACAATAGCGCCAAAATACAAGCTGCACATATCGCAGAAGCTCTCCAATACCGATAACGAGCTTGATTTATTATCGGTAATTTGTTACCATGTACAGCGAGTATAGACTCAGTAAAACAACTGTTCTAAAGGAGAACTACGATTAATAATTCAACTCGCATAAATAACGCTATCCGCAGCAATGAGCTTCGCGTGATCGGGGCTGACGGTAAGCAGCTTGGCGTTATGTCTTTAAGAGAAGCTCTAGATATTGCACAAAAAGCAGGCGTTGATTTAGTAGAAATATCGCCTAAAGCTAACCCTCCTGTAGCTAAGATTGTTGATTGGGGAAAATATCAATATCAGAAGATGAAGGAGCAGCAAAAAGTACGGCGCAATAATAAAGCCAACGAGCTAAAGCAAATGCGATTTGGTTTGAAAATCGGTAGTAACGATCTAGAGATCAAGCTGCGCAAAATACGCGCTTTCTTGTCGGACGGACATAAAGTAAAAATCCTTATTTTCTTCCGCGGTCGAGAAATAGCCCATAAAAACTTAGGTTATGACTTGATAGACAAGATGATGGAACAGCTAAAAGACGAAGCTACGCTCGAGCAAAAACCAACGATGGCCGGGAGAAATCTCAGCATAGTAATAAGGAGTAAATAATGCCAAAAATGAAGACCCACAAGGGCACTGCTAAGCGCATCAAGCTAACCAGTACCGGCAAACTTACCCGTCGCCGCGCATTCGGGAACCACATGCTATCCAAAAAAAGCAAGTCGCGCAAGCGAAATATTAATACCAGCGCTATTATTAAAGGCGGCATAGCAAAAAACGTTAAGCGAGCATTGGGAGTCTAATATATGCGAGTCAAACGAGGAGTCGCCGCTTCGGCGAAACATAAGAAGACCTTAAAATTAGCCAAGGGGATGCAGCATAACCGTACCCGCAGCTTTCGCTTAGCTAAGCAGGCCGTGATTCGCGCCTTGCAGTACGCATATCGCGACCGCCGCAACAAAAAGCGCGATTTGCGCAGCCTGTGGATTACTCGTATCAATGCAGCTGCCCGCCAAAACGGCACAACCTACGGTAAATTGATAGCAGGTCTTCGCGCGACCAACATTGAAATCAACCGTAAGGTCCTCGCTGACCTAGCCGTCAACGAGCCGGAAGCTTTTTCTGAGATCGTCAAAGAAGCAACAAAGCAATAAAAATTCTTCTTCTACTTAGAATTAAGCCTAATAAAACCTAATAAAAGACCGCGAGATCAACTAGCGGTCTTTTATTAGGCTATCTATAAGCCGGGTTCTGTTATTGGTAATCATCTATCTAGACTGTACATTGCTGCACAGTTCAAGCGGATGCTAGTATTATCAAGCGAACAACTTATACGATAATACACCTTGCAGCTGGCAGGGTTTACCCTCCTTCTATGTCACCATAGTCGGCTACGGTCTCTTACACCGCTCTTTTCACCCTTACTATCAGTCATCGTACATTAAGCAGATTTGAGATAGCGGTATCGTTTCTGTGGCACTTTCCCTAGAGTTACCTCTGGTCGCCGTTAGCGACTGCCATGTCCTACGCTGCCCGGACTTTCCTCTTGTTCTGTAAAGAACCAGCGATTACCCGATAGCCTAGCGTAATTATATCACAAAAAGCCTCCAGGCTAGCGACTGATATTCCCCGCTTATTGCAAGGTGGGTTCTCTCACAATATTCCCACGAGAATACTGCTGTTGAGATCCCTATCAATGATTTGTTAGGAAAATCATATACGCTGGTGCCTAAGAGGCTAGTTATATTGTACCACGACTACCCGCCAAAAACGATAGAGAATCCTTTTAGTATATTTACGATTATAAAGTTCATATAAGTAACCATTAACGAACCACCAACCATAACTATGGCGAAAATTAATAAAACACCATATCTCTCTATAGTATCGAAAATACTCCTCACAAAATCAGGAGCAAGCGCGTACAGTACCCGCGATCCATCCAATGGTGGTATCGGAATTATGTTGAAAGCAAAAAACCCTAAATTCACCATTGTAAAAGCCGTTAATACAGAGTTCAACAAAGAACCTGCCTCGGCCTTAGAGACTACAAGTATTGCGTACGCTACAAACGCTAAAAGGAAGTTCACTAACGGACCGCTTATAGCTACCAATGCCACTCCAATCTCGCCATACTTTATGTTGCTTGGGTTAAAAGGCACTGGTTTTGCACCACCAAAGATTGGCACGCTAGCCCCAGTCGTCATGTTTGTGATAATTATTATCATCGGCAGTAATATAGTCATATACGGATCTATATGTTTTATCGGATTCAAAGTTAATCTGCCAAAATCATACGCAGTTCGATCACCCAAACTATTTGCCACCAAGCCGTGAGCTAATTCATGCAACGTCATCGACACAAATATCACCGCCAAAACAATAATTATATACAGAATATCCATCTAATCTATCATTGTACCAGCTCTTGACGAAGAATCAAAACCAGAGTATACTAGGACAGATTGATAATAACCGTAATTAAGAAGTGGAATCTACAATGGCAGCACGATGTGAGCTGACTGGCAAAGGCAAGCAGTTCGGAAACAAAGTAAGTTTCTCTCTGCAGCGCAATAAGCGAGTGTTCAAACCCAACCTTCAAAGAAAGACTTTCGTTGTTAATGGTAAAAAAATCACCATGGTACTTTCAACGAAGGCTATACGCACACTCAAGAAAAAAGGTATCATAGCTTCAGCCTAAGCCACAAAGTAAAATCCCCCTACAACAGGGGGATTTTACTATTTAACCTTAGACTATATTATCTCGTTCGCGACAATATATACGTCGTTAATACCGTTGGTAGCGAGGAGTCATTCTTTACTTTTAGTTTAGATACATTTTCGACAGGCGCACCCATTTCTTTAACAAAAACTTCGGCCGAATCCTGTGGCACTTCGTAAGATATACCGCTATCAGCATAATGTATCGGCACGACAACCTTCGGGCTAATAGTGCGGACCAGAGCCACGGCGCTCGTGGCGTCAAGCGTATAGCCAGATCCACCGACCGGAACTATTAGGATGTCTATCACTCCAAGATTTTCTAATTGATCATCGTTTAATTTTGGTTCAATGTTACCAATAACACCTATAGCAACATTACCGCATTCTACCCGATAAATTGTATCTAGTTTTTCATTGCTGCCGCTATCAAGATGTCGAACAGCAGCAGTTCCTTTTATAACAAAATCTCCTATTTCGTATTCGCCAGGACCATTAACTACGAGCTTTGCGCCATCCGCCTTAACAGCGAAGCGATCCTCGGTAGCAAGTTCAACGCAACCGGTAGTTTTGGCATCTTTTAGTCCGATCAACGACAATTTCGGATCTGTAATAATAGTAGTCTTTTTACCCGAAAGTACAATCGTGTTTCCGCCTTTGTATTCTATGTCAAACACTATTTTTTCCTCCTTCATTTCTATCGCTGCAGAATATTTTCACTATCTACTACAACTTCGTGTCTGCTTGATAATATATCATTAATGAACCTATCGTGCACGCTCAAGCGATAATAGAATTCGTCGTACAGCATTCTACTGAACGTTAGCTGCCTACCAACTTTTATTTCTATTTTATTTACTACATCCGCTACACGTTTAGATTCGACATTACCGACAATCAATAAATCAACCTTGCTCGCTGAACCGCGAACCAATACGCCTGCTGCTATCACAATTTTTGCTTTAGGCAAAGCCGCCAGAGCAATTCGCCAATCGTCTGTCTCGCTACTAGCAGATTGTTTTGAAAATCTTTTTGGTTTTTGCTTGCTAACATCATTATTAGTAAAAATCTCTTTGAGCGGTTTGTAGTGAATGTAAGAGCGGTTAATCTCGTAATATAGTTTATTATCGTTTGTATTACTCAGCAGCACGCCAGCATCAAGCATATTAGATAGCTCTCTGCGCACAGAATTTATCTGCTCCCCGATTAGTCGCGTAATTTCGCGAACATAAAACGACTTTCCAGGATTATTTAGAAAAAGATGCAGAAGCTTTACCCTCGTTTTTGAGACAAATAATGCGTCAATCATACTGTAGTTCTCTAGTATAAGATTACCACATCTGAGAACTCTTATCTAGATTGCTTACAATATAGGACCACGCCTCATCGATACTTAGCCATTTAATATCTTTATTTCGTCTTAACCAAGTAAGCTGGCGTTTAGCCAACCGCCAATCTAGTACACAAAGTTTTCGCTCAAGTTCAATCTCGTTAATTGTGCCATCTATATATTGTTTGATAAGCGGATAGACATTCCCAGTCATTGCCTCGTTGTACCAGCCCCACTTCTCTGCCGCGTGTATAGCTTCATTTATTGTTGTATTACTTACAATATTTTTTGCCCGCTCTTCAATTCTGCTTCTTAGAATGTCTCTGTCTGTCGCTATACCTACTAGTATAGTATTGCTAATCATTTTATCATTTTTGAGAGGATCTTCCCCCCTGCGTAGGATAGCGTTAATAATATGTCGCTTATTTTTTATATTTTTTGGCAATTTAATGTTGTTTTTTTCGCAATGATACGCAAGCTGTTCCAACGATTTATTCTCAAGTTTACGCCGTTCATCAAGATTGTTTGAATATGCCGTAAACTTAAAATCGTACAGTACGCTATCGATATACAAACCAGTACCGCCAGCCATAATCGGCAGATGTCCGCGTGAACGAATTTCGCTAATCTTTTGCTGAGCATACACCTTAAAATTTGCTGCCGTAAACCTCTCTCCTGGATCGACCATATCAATACCCCAATGCGGTATCCCTTGTTGTTCTTCAGACGTAGGTTTAGCTGTACCGATATCGAGTCCGCGATAAATTGCTCGCGAGTCAGCCGAGATGACCTCACCGTTAAATTTTTTAGCGATCCGAATTGCTAGCTCAGTTTTGCCGCTAGCAGTCGGGCCAGCAATAACGACTAGCGGCAAATCTGTTACGTCAGCTGCTGCTAGCAATTTATTATCGCGCTCAACAGCGGCAGCTAATTTTTTCATTATTGGATACTCTGAATGTATTCAGCTAGTTGATCAATAGAAACCTGCTCCTCGCCCGCGCGAGTACGAACGCTAACGACACGTGCAGCCTTATCCTTTGGACCAACTATAATTTGTACCGGAATTTTTACAACAGTCGCCTCACGGATTTTTTTGCCTAACGACTCATTACGCGTATCTGCTGTGAATCTTACTTCGTTGTATTTTATAGGATGCATCAATACCTCTGTTTTTAGCACTGATGTAATTTCATCAACATAGTCATTTACTGTATCATTGACTGTAAGAATACGAACCTGTTCAGGTGCAATCCAGAATGGAAACCAGCCAGCCGTATGCTCAATGAACACGCTCAAAAAGCGTTCAATTGAACCAAGCAATGCACTGTGAATCATTACTGGACGCTCCGAATCGCCAGACTCATTTATGTATTCAAGACCAAAACGTTCAGGCTGGACAAAGTCTAACTGCACTGTCGCAACCTGATGTTCTCGTCCAATCGCATCGGTCGCCATGAAGTCTATTTTTGGCCCATAGAAAGCTGCTTCGCCTTCCTGCTCAAAATAGTCAAGACCTTTAGCGACAACTGCAGCTTTGAGTTGCGATTGGGCTGATTGCCACAATTCTAACTCACCCAAATAGCCTTCGCCATCGTCGCGGTAACTTAATCGCACGCGTAATTTCATATCAACAATATCGTACAATTCTTGCGCGCAAGCTAGCAAATTATTAATTTCTTGTTCAATTTGGTCGGGCCGGCAAAAGACGTGGCTGTCGTCCTGAGTTAACGAACGCACGCGGCTCAAACCGCCTAGTTCACCAGTTTTCTCGTCGCGGTAGTCGGTCGTTGTTTCTAAATAACGTATCGGCATCTCGCGATAACTGCGCGGCTGCGAGGCAAAAATCTTAGTGTGATGCGGACAGTTCATCGGCTTGAGCGCCATCTTGTCGCTAGTCTCTTGGCTAGTTACCAAAAAAAGTTCGTCACCAAATTTTGCCCAATGTCCTGATGCTTCGTATAAATCCTTCTTGGTGATATGTGGTGTCCAAACTTTCGTGAAACCGTATTTTTGGCGCAGCTCGTTCGATAACTGCGCTGCCTTTTCGCGCAGAACCGTACCGCGCGGCGTAAACAACGGCAAACCGATGCCAACAAGCGGTGACATAGTATAAAGATCAAGTTCTTTACCGAGCTTACGATGATCGCGCTTCTTTGCCTCTTCTAGCATATCCAAGTAACCGTCCAGTTCAGCTTGAGTTGCAAAAGCGACACCGTACAAACGCTGCATCTGCGGGTTGTTCTCATCACCGCGCCAATACGCACCAGCAACGCGCATTAGCTTGAAAGCTCCAACCTTGCCAGTGCTTTCAACGTGACCGCCACGACATAAGTCAGTATAATCACCCTGCGAGTACAATGATACAGTGTCAACCTTACTTTCATCATCGCTGGCAGAACCAAGCTTCTGGCCCGCTAAGTCTTTCGCTATTGTCGTACCTGACCGTTTCAAGTCGTTAAGCAATTCAATTTTGTAAGGCTGATTGTTTTCTTTCGCCCAGGCTATCGCCTCATCAACCGGCACATCTTGACGCGTAAACGGCAGATCGCGTGCAATAATACTTCGCATTTCTTTCTCGATTCGGCTAAAATCATCCTCCGATATTTTTACATCACCAAGATCAATATCGTAGTAAAAACCATTATCGATAGCTGGCCCAACACCGAATTTAGCCTGCGGCCATAAATGCTGCACCGCCTGCGCCATAATATGCGCTAGACTGTGCCGCATTGATTGTAATTGCTGTTCGTTCATAATGAACCTCCTTTTAGAAAATATAAAAGCACGCAAGCGTTTTTACGCGCGTGCCTCGGTCCCAAAAACGGGAGGTTCCACCTTGGCTATTACTCTTGCTCCGACTTTTTACGTGCGCCGCAACCGCCAACACGAGACTCAAGAGGTGGTTAGGCTCCGTCAACGTCTACTTAGTATATTACTGGCTATTCTGTCATATTGCAATACGTATTGATTTCTGCTACCATTAAGTGCAGCTGGGCGATTAGCTCATTTGGCTAGAGCGCTTCATTGACGTTGAAGAGGTGAGAGGTTCGAATCCTCTATTGCCCACCAGAGCAATCATGTAACTTGCCGTCTAAATTACGGCAAGTTTTTTATTTTGCATAATATTTTATGCACAAATACTAAAAGTTTTCCACGTCGTTATTCGGTGTCTAATCAACATTTCTATGCGTCTGGTGATATATTTTCGTAGATTATCTAATTTGACAAAAAATAATACTTATGCTAATATAAAAGCATGGCTAAACAACATACCAAAACAAAATCTACAACATATAAAAAACAATCTCGGCTAAGCCGCTATACCGTTTACTACGAGCTCAAATAATACAACAAGCTGAACTGCTTCGCTTGGTATTGTAATCACGTAAAGTAATTCAGTGTCTCGCGATCAGTGTTGGTAGTCTCAGCTAAAAGACTAATCTTTCGTTTACTATAATAATTTGTTTTTAATATAAACTCACCTGTCACCCATTTTTATTTAGCTTAAAACTTAATGATAATTTTATAATTTTGATTTACGTCTAGCTTTCTTGAGAGCGTCCTTCTTGGCCTTCGTTTTAGCACGCGACGATAGTGTTGCCTTGTCGGTTACATCAAATTTCTCAAGATATTTACCTAACAACAAATGCGTCTGCGCTGCCATTGATGCCGCAGAGCTATTACAAATTGATGTAACAGGCATCAGAAACCATTGCAAAACCATAAAAACGGTTCGCGAACGCTTATAGCGTTCTGGACGAGGAGGCAGCATCTTCAGCATCAGTAGAATCGTAATAAATATTCCGATAACTGCTACCTGTTGAATATGACTAACTATTAGCGGCAGAGCATGCGCAGAAATATTTCTGGAAGCTTCGGGATTGGTTAATAATGGCACCCACGCGCCAAAAGCAACCAATATTGACATCGTAGCTAAGCTAACATGATTATCAATTAGCCGTATGAACCTTGCCAGTGTTTCCCAAAAAGGAGCTGTTCGCTGGCGCGTAAATAATCTGACTGCTACATATGGTATATCCGAAGCACCATACCCCCAGCGCCGCAACTGCTTAAACTGGCTGATAAGTGTTGCTTTAAATGTATCTGATAACACGGCATCTTGATATACAGGAACATGGATTGGCATAACACTATAATCGCCTTTAAAGTAAAAATAACTGCGCCAATACTGATGCCCATCCTCAACAATACTGCGCTTACTCCAGAAATCCATACTCACAAGCGCCGAAAGCGGCTGGCTATGAGCTGCAAAATTACGCAAAGCATGCGGCCGCATACTACCAATAATAGTCCAAAACGAATTGCCCGTTGCTAGCACCCGCATTGGCGCTGGCGCATCCCAAATATTACCAAAATACAAAGCCACCGGCTGATATGATAGTCTTTCGCGGTTAGGGGTAACAGCATATTTATACGCCACATAATCAAAATAGGTTGAGTAAGGCCGATTATCGCTATCAAGGGTTGTAACAATTACTTGGTTATATTTGATCTTTTTATTGTCGCACCACTGCTTGAGGTCATAGCCTGCATACGTAATATTTGGACCCTTGCCCGGTATCTCGTCCGGCAAATCTTTAGGGTGTTGAATAATCCGAAAGTCGCAAAATACGCCGGTGTACTCATCACGAAGACGCTTGGCAGTCTCTGCCATCTGCTCGCCGCCGCGTTCTTCGTAAGCCAAATATACAATCAACCTCTCGTTCGGATATGTTGTATTATTTACTGACTCTACCGTCGGCTTCAATACTTCGTAAGACTCGTTGTAAGCAGCAATTAGTACTGCATGATAAATCTCTCTGGGATCTATGATCTGCAACTCACCTTTTTCGATAGACAGAATAGTTTGCTGATGCACATCGGCTTCAAAATCTTTTTTATTAATTTTAATTTCGGGCGACTTGCCCGCGGCAGCCTGCGATAGATCATCAAGTCGAGCACTCCAATCAATTTTCTCGGCCCGAACAAGTTGCCGGTGGCCCAGCAAAGTTCTATAAGAAATGCCTATAGCCTTAACAAACGTAGTTAACACCAATAACAATAAGTAAATAGCTGCCAGAAAAGGACTAAGTACTGATAAAACTACTAACAAAATTAACATGCCATAGCTTATTAACGCTGGCAACATCTCAAAAAAACGATAAAGCTTCGACCTTTTGCCAAGAGGAATTTCTAAGTCTGGACAACTCATGCCGCCCGTCCTAAAGATAGGACGCCAAAAGCGTACATAGCAGCAATCAGCATAATAACAAACGCGCACCATCCAATTGCCTTAGCAGTTGTTGTTTTTTCCAATAGATAAAACTTTATCATTAGCGCGCCATGGATGATAGTTACTAACGTGAAAAATCCAGAAAATAATAATAAATATTGCCAGTGATCTTTGTAAAAATGTACTTGCCCGAAAGCAGTATAACGCGAATAAACCGTAATCTCGCTGGGCGTAATCTGCATAGACACGGCAATTGAACAAACTATATCTAAAATTAGCATCGCTACGAGAAAAAGAACAAGAGTCCTATTCTTGAGAACGCCTAATAACGACTTAATGATTTCGCTTTTCATAACTTATAAACTATGGAGCCGTCTGCCGGGATTGAACCGGCGACCTGCGCGTTACGAATGCGCCGCTCTACCAACTGAGCTAAGACGGCAATACGTCTATATTATAACAAAAGCCAAACAATCCTACCATAGAAAAAGCCCCACTTCGTGGGACGCTTTCTATGGCGCGCCCGACCGGATTCGAACCGGCGATCTCCTCCGTGACAGGGAGGCGTGATAGACCAGCTTCACTACGAGCGCAAACTATTCAGTGTGCATTATATATCATTACCTAGTTATGTGCAAGCGAAAAACACCTACTGGTTAACTACCGCGCCGCCAGTTTGGCTGTTATCTGGAATGGTTATATATTCGCTAATCTTACCACTCTTTTTTAGCTGCTCAAATTGCGACTTAAAAGCCGTCAACGGTATATGAATATATTCAAAGGTTATCTTCTTGTCAGTTTTCGCAACAACTTTTACTATATAATAACCATCGTCATTAGTGCTCCTTGTAATACCGGATAAGCTGCCGACTGGAGTTTTTGAAATATCCGAAACTCTAAGTCCATTAAATTTACTGCTAATATCAACCGATCCGCTATTGCCAGCTGATAATTTGCCCTCGGTCGATTGTTTATTGATAGTTTCAACCGTTTTGGCAAAGTCGCCATTAGACTTCAGTAAAGATAAGGCTTTATCAGCCTGATCTTTTGCAGTTGCATCCATAGCAAAGGCGACTTTGTTTTTTAGCAGCCCGTTTTCAACAATTAGCCGATAGTCATCAGCGCTCTCTCCGTAAAGCATACGAATCGACGCATCATATGTTTCTTGCGACACGCGGCCGTTAATCGTCGTTCGTTCCTGGTCAATAAAATCGTTAACGTCTTTTCGCGAAATACTAACATTATAGCGCTTAGCCAGTTTGCGAGCGTAAGCTGCTTGTTGAGCTAGATTCATTGAACGATATTTAATGTCGTCAAGCTGAACATACCAGTCTTTGGAGTTGACCTTAACCTCACCATATTTATTTAAGTAATATTCAGAAGCTCGGTACTGCACCAAATAATCGCTATACCGGACTGGCTCGCCGTCAACACTGCCAACTGGCAACATTGCAATGCGAGAAATTCGATAAGCTATAGTGCTAGTATTCTGCATCGGATACATTACCGCCCAGCAACCAACTAATAGCAGAATGATACTGGCCATCGAAATAAGTACTGTATTAATAATCAGCTTATGCTTGGTGTATTGAATCGGATATTTAAACCTGCGGCCGCCAGCTAAAATCTGTTCGCGATGCTCAGCGATAGTCTCATTAGTAATACGGCTCGCCGCTGGAGCTGGTTGCTTTTTACTTCGCTTCAACTTTATTTTCTTCATATATTTTCTGTCTCCTTAGTTCGGCTTCGTGAACTGCATCTTGCAACTCATTATATATCTTGCTAGGATGCTCGACTAGCCGAATAACCAGATCACCAACGTAAGTACGCATGATGATGGTGCCAAACTTGAACACTTCGCCGCTAAACCCAGGTATATTATAACTTATACTTTGGACCTTATCTAGATTTATTTCTACAACATCCCGGCCAAAGAAGCCGCGCTGAGTAATCTGGCGAATACGCTCGTTAGTCACCGCGTACACAGTATAAAACCACATCAAGAAGTGATAGATAAACAAGATTAAGCCAAGCACAAAACCGCCAAAAAATATCCAAAGCAAATCAAGATTAGTCTGCCAGATCAAGAACGGTATTGCGCCGACAGTCATCGGAATTAGCAGCGAATAGAAGCCCTTCCGCATAGCAATGATGTGCCGTCGAAAAACTAGCAATACTTTCTCGCCGTCGTGTAATCCTTCAAATTCTGCTGCCATAGTAATATCCTGGTACCCCGGACAGGAATCGAACCTACAACCATTTCCTTAGGACGGAACTGCTCTATCCAATTGAGCTACCGGGGCCCTGGGATTAGTGTAACATCGCAAGCACTAGCGAGTAAAGCGCTCGCTAGTTCGATGATAACTATATAACTCATCATCGCTAAACCAATGCGATATTTCTTCTGCAGCTTCCTCGATGTTACCGCTAGCATGAATTAGATTAGGCACTCCCTTGCCTTCGCTATCAGCATATTGGAAGCTCATGTGCGAAAAATCGCCGCGAATGGTACCAGGAGCAGCACTCTTTGGTTCTGTCGCGCCGACAAGTTTGCGAACCAGATCAACCGCTTCAACGCCCTCAAGTACCATTGCGATAACCGGCCCCTGAACCATCATTTCTAACGTAACGTCAAACTTTTCTTTGCCGCGACGAGTGATCATTTTGCCAATTTCTTCGTAGTGGCGGTAGTAGTGCTGTTTGTCGGGCGCAATCATTTTAGTAGCGACTATTTTCAGTCCAACCTGCTCGAAACGCGTCAGAATACGCCCAACTAAGCCCCGCTGCACCGAATCTGGCTTAAAGACAATTAGTGTTTTTTCTACATCACCCATCATTTATATCTCCTATTTATACAGTTGCTTTACCGCTAATTATATCAGATATATCTAAGTTATTTACTATAAATATTTTGAATAACTTTTTTGTTCGATATATTGTTTATCTACCTTTAACGACGTACAATATTCTTATGGATATGTCAGAGCTGATTGAAGATTTCATGGAGTATCTCCAAATTGAACGCGGACGATCAATCAAGACTAGCGAGGCGTATCGCCACTATCTAGAGCGTTTTCTAGAATTCGCTGGGTTCGACTTAAAGGTTGATAATATCCGCCCAGAGCTGGTCAGAAAATATCGCTTATGGCTCAATCGCTATCAGACAGATCGCGGCGGCACTTTATCGCTTATTACTCAGAATTACCACCTCATTGCCCTGCGGGGTTTCCTAGATTACCTAAGTAAGCGCGATATCGAAAGTATGGCGCCAAACAAAATAGAATTGCCGAGGGTTCACCGCAAACAAGTCACTTTTTTGTACAGCGACGAGGTGCAGCGTATGCT
The DNA here is from genome assembly GCA_013333845.2 of Candidatus Saccharimonadota bacterium. Classification (GTDB taxonomy): domain Bacteria; phylum Patescibacteriota; class Saccharimonadia; order Saccharimonadales; family Saccharimonadaceae; genus Saccharimonas. Next base: position 12,816 of record JABCNZ020000001.1, on the reverse strand, counting down.
CGATGTAGTACCTAATGATGATCGTTTGTCAGCACTTCGCGACAGAGCCATTCTCGAACTTCTCTTTTCTAGCGGACTGCGCGTCTCGGAACTCGTTGGACTTAATAAAGATCACGTCAACATGCAGCGCCGCGAATTTACTGTCCGCGGTAAAGGACAAAAGGACCGCCCGGTTTTTATCAGCAGACGAGCAGCTGAACGCGTCCAGGATTACTTATCGGCGCGAACCGATTCTTTACAACCTCTATTCCTGAGCTATAGCCGCAATAGCGGCACGACTAGCACTTCTGGTGATTATCGGCGGCTATCGCAGCGCAGTATTCAGCGAATCATCGAAAAATATGCTAAGCTAGCTGGTATCACCAAACACGTCAGTCCGCACACTATGCGACATAGCTTTGCGACCGATTTGCTAATGAACGGCGCCGACATCAGAAGCGTACAAAGTATGCTCGGACACAGCAGTATCGCTACCACTCAAGTATATACCCATGTAACCGACCAGCATCTCAAAGACATTTACGAGCAATTTCACACCGACACTGAATAAATTTTTTATTCAATTATCTCTATTGTTCTACGGTTTTACTGCTCTTCTGGAATAACTTTGCATGTTAATGCCGAAGGTACCCCTTGATTAGTTACCGAGAAGTCTTTACAAAGACTGCCTGTAATATCAACTGCATACTCAGGATAATTGATATTGCTAGACGAGCTAATCCGGCTAGATACGCGACGATATACATCACTGGCTCGGCCAGTTGAATCGACTTTTGGCTGCACGCCGTCAAATTTAATCGTACCATCGCCGATATTATCAAACGATAGTCTAACATCAGTGTCGTTATAAATACTGGTGATTCGCAAAAAAGCCATTGGATTGCCAGCAACAAGATTGCGCGGCAATGTGACATAGGCCGAACAAGCATATTGATGATTATCAAAAGCTTCCGCTGAACACGTAATTGGCGAGACGCCTGCCGTCGCGTTTGTAGCGCTACCAGCAGCACGAACCGATTGCGGCGCCACCACATTAAACGCAGTACTATCTAACAAATTTCTCGGCGCGCGAATACCAGACGGACGCAAGAAGGCAGTCGAGACAATTGAGCTATCAAAACTTTGTTGCCCGTTAACTGTCGTGCTCTCTGGAACAACCGCCTGGATGCGTAATAGCGCCGGCGCATCAGCTGGCCATTCTACACGTTTTGGTAAAGTGTCGCCGCCATCAGCAGACGATATTGTCGACACCTTATCATTTTTCATCATCCATTGAAGCCTAATTATAGAGGTATCTTTGTTGACGCGCAGCGGCACAACGCGCGAGCTACCCTCCTTGAGGCTATACACCACATCGCTTGTTTGCGAGTCAATCAATACACAAGTATAAGCCTGTCCGCTAATGTATTGTAAGTTAGTACCACTCTTGATGGTGATAGCAGTATTACTTATGCTACTAATTATGCCAGCATCTTGTATTGTACTACAGCGTTTAGCAGCAATCGCCTTACAAGCAGCGCTAGCCGAGCCGCCGCGCTGGCAAGCCATAATCGCCCGCTTGCCATCCTCGACGCCCGCCACCGCAGATTCGTAGGCAGTGCGCGACAAGTTATTATTGGAAGCGCGCGATTCTTCTTGAACCATGATGCGAATAAAGCCAGTTGACACTACCATTAATAATATGGCTGTAAACATTACAACAATAATTGAAACTAGGCCGGATTGCTTGGAATGCGTCATGATGCCCTCTCTGTAATTATAGTTTCCGCAAACTGATTAATCGCGCAGAAAGTGTAGTTATTAGTTTCTTCAGACTGAGCCAAACATTGCGCATCACTGGAATTAATTATGCCATTACGATAGGTGTCCTCTTCATAAGTACCAAGCGTATAACCAATCGTATAGCCAGCCCGGCTATTACTATCGACGAATAGATCGGTCAAGGAAATATTGTGAATCGCTAGACCGGTATCTTTATCGCCTAGTACTTCTACGGCATTCATCGGGGCGCCCTTAGTAATCACTTTTGGGTATTGCCCTCTCGTCGCCTTGCATAGGGAACTATCCGGGTCGGCCACACGGGCAAAAACGATTTTGCTGTGGCTAGGATCATCATCGTAAACCACGCCAGCACTAGCGTCCCATGACCTCAAGTACTCTGGCGTATTCCAAACAAAAGTATACGAGCCAAAACACCATCGGCCCAAACCACCGGTACCACTATCGCTAGGAGCCACCTGAACGATATCTCGGCCCTTTGCCGACAAACCATCACGCTTTATCATATCGCCAACCTCGCGGCCAGCAGAATTAATCGTTTTAATCGTGATACCTTTGTGATACATGTTCATCAGCTGTATCGTAGTAGTTGCCACCGCCACCAAAAGTATCGCCACTCCAGTCATAGCTAAAAGCAATTCTACTAAAGTAAAACCCTGTATCTGATTTGTATTCTTGTTACTTGTCATATATCCTCGTCACCGTTCCTATAGTTAACGGCGCTGCCGCGCCAACACTATCCCAGCAAGCATTCACATACACATCGTAAGCTTTAGCAGTATTTACGCCTGAGTTCTGCTCGGCTCGAACAATTTGGGCAAAAACACCGTATGTTTTAGCGTTAATTAAATCAACGTTAGCGTAAACCGAAGGTGGCGAATATGTCGTGTTCAAAACGCGCACCGGCAGAACTGTATCATTCTTTTGATCAACCGACATAAAAAAGGCATTTGTGCCAGTGGCTAAATCAACACGGCCGCCAGGCGCAGGGCAGCCATCTGAGCTGGCACTCACAACATCAAGTGGATTATTGACCAAAAATTTGCTGCTAGTTAGCTCCGCCCACTGCGCAGGATTAGTATCTTTAACATACCTAATAAGGGACACTTGAGCGTCAAGTTGCTGGCGGACAAGCGTAATCTCAAGCGAACGCTGGGCAATCTGCGTACCGCGATTCATAACTATGTAAGTTCCTACAGTCAACAAGCTGAATACCACAAAACTAAACATTACCTCGATAATGGTGTCGCCGCGGCTATAACGCATCTAGCAGCCCTCCCCGACAACTTGTACTGAGCTTTCTAGCGCTGCATCGCGGTCAATCCGCACGCCTAACCGCGCGCCAGTTAGCCAGCCGCTAGGGTCAACGCAAAGCCTCGCCTGATTTAACCCGCCTGCCGTTATCGTGTCGCTAACACTTGTCTTGTTAGAGAAGTACGTGTGGATAACACCGCTGACTGGCGACCGTACGATGGCGATCGAGATTGTTCGATCAGTTCTACTCTCATCAATTCGAGTATCCCAGCCGAGCGCATAATTATCAACAGAGTGTCCAGTATTTGATGTGGTTAACAGCGCCGACTTAGTAGCCGACAACGCGTTCCTATCGGCTGCCCTCTGCAAAAAATCGTAATCGCCTTGCGATAATAAAGCCTTGTTCATTTGGTCTTCGTTTTCTGTCGCTATATACAGCGGCCGTGCTGTAAAGTTAACACCATCAACCGACGATATAAAACGTCCAACAATCATGCACACGCGGCTCGTACCTGCCAATACTGTACTGCTATCGCTAACGACTATACGGTCTTTATCGGCATTAAGCCCGCACTCATTGTGATTTTCTGTGTCATTTTGAACATTCACAGTTTTGTCATATTGGCCTTGGATAAAATCAGCAAACGAGTCAACAGCATCACGATAACGCTGAGCGCCAATAGTACCGCCGACTGTCGCCAATATACCAGCAGCCAACACCCCCGAAACAGCCAGGAACAACATTACCTCGATAATTGTGAAGCCCCCCGACAACTTATTCATATCACTATTTTAGCATAAGCATCATCACATTAATACTAGAAAAACGATGCAATCACTAGCCAGTCCATAATTCGCGCACCAACAAAAAACGAAATAAACGATCCTAAGGCCAACAACGGGCCAAAAGCAATCTCGCTATTAGCTTTGAGTTTCTTGCTAGCAAGTCCTGGAATCACCAAGACGCAGCCAATTAAGTTAGCTAGAAACAGCCCAACAAAAGCCGTCTGCCACGAAGCCAATATCAACCCCAAGCCAACACCTAATTTCACGTCGCCTAGACCGATCCACTTACCTTTCGATATCAAGTAGAGCACGCCATAAACACCCGACATAATTATTAGCGCTATTGCCAAACTATATAATTTAACATCGTTAACTATAAAATAACGCAACACCACAAAGACTAGCGAGACCAGGCCATACGAAACAGTAAGAAAATCTGGCAGAATTCGCCACTTGATATCGTAAGCGACTAACATGATTAGAGCTACCAACGATGCACACCAAACAGCAAATAATACCCACTGCAGCCCCGCCAGGTGCCATGGCCAGGCCAAGAACGATACCATAAATGCAGCCGCGAGAGATAATTCCATCAACGGCTCAAAGTAGCCGATGCGCTTACCGCAATATCGGCAACGACCGCGTGTCGATAGCCAGCTGATTAGCGGAATCAAATCGCGTAAACCAAGTTGGTGTCCGCAGCTCAAGCAGCGCGAGCGGTCGTGCTGCTTCTTGCCCTTCAGGAGCGGCGATAATTTTTTGTATTCGGCCTTGTTGTACGACTCGCCGGCCTTTTTGTCAGCAACAAGTTGGCGAGCTCGCAGCCGCCAGACTTGCGCTCCAGCAAAGCTGCCAAGCACCAACCCGAATACGCCGCACACTATAGCAATTGATAAAACTATCATACGTCTAGTATAGCAAAAAGGTTACGCTTTTGCGCAACCTTTTTGCTAATCTTAGCTAACTCTAAAGTTTTAGCTACGCATCTAAGCAGTATGCTGCATTATTACCACTTTCTAGCTTAGTAATCGTTACGTATTGGCGGCGCGTACCTTTGCTAAGTTTTTGAACACCCTCAGGTTGTGAGGCGTCACATTTAGCCTCACTGATTACTATGATACTTGCGTCACCGACAGTCACTGTTTCAGTATACCGTCGTACTTCAATCTTTGTAATATCAGTATTATCAGAAACACCATTTACGAATCTCCGCAAAACACCAGAATCAACTGAAGTAGTGCCGCGATTACTACCAACTGCGCTATTGTAGGCAGCTGACACGATACTAACATCGCTCTTACGAGCTGTATCGCGCTGGCTAGCCTGCAGTGCCGGCAACGCAATAAACACCATCAAGAAAATCAGTGCAGCAATCGCCAGCACCAAAACGACCTCGATGATTGTAAAACCGCGATCTTTAATCTGTTGTTTTGTCATAATTTAGTTCCACCTTTCCCTTTGAACTTATGCTCAACTGTATTCAGTATAGCGTAGGCCCTTTCAGTTGTCTAGACCTTATCGTACACTGCCGACTAGACTGTAAATTGGGAATAATACCGCCCCAATCAACACGCCGGCGAATATAGCCAGAATTACCATCATAATCGGCTCAATCATTGTTGAAATCGCTTGAATTTCTTCGTCGAGTTCGTCCTCATAAGCTTGTGCTGTCTTGCCCATCATCTCGTCAATCCTGCCCGATTGCTCGCCGATTTTGATCATCTGCGGTACCATCGGCAAAATATAATCCTCTGTCTGCAAAGCAGCCGAAAGCGCTTTACCGCTCTGCACCTTACCGGCAGCTCTAGTAATCTCTTCGGCTACAACAGCGTTATTAACACCCTCAGCGGCAATAGCCAGCATATCCAGCATCGGTACGCCAGTAACTAGCAAAGTCTGTCCCATACGCGTAAACCGCGCCATATAAAGACGGCGGAACATGCCTTTGAACGGCGGCATATTAAGCTTCAGATTATCCAATAAACGAGAGCCTGCTTCGGTACGAACATATTGCCGCGCAAAAAAAATCGCTAGCGCTAATAGAATTAAGGTTAACCACCAAAAATTAATCACAAAATTAGATATTCCGATTAAAATTGATGTCAAAACTGGCAAGGTCTTCTTCATATCAGAGTACAACTTGGCAACCTGCGGCACGATTGTTACCATCATAAATACGCCAACCGCAACCATCACCGCTAGGACAATACCAGGATACACCATAGCGCCGCGGATTTTACTAACCATTGCTGCATCTTTTTCTTGCTGGTCGGCAATCCGCTTTAACGCATCATCAAGCGTACCTGATGCTTCGCCAGCGGTAACTAGCGCAATGAAAATTTTATTAAACACTTCTGGATGTTTGCCAAAAGCCGAAGATAATGTCTTACCGCCTTCAACGTCGGCAATGATTTCTTGGACTATCTCCTGCATTTTTTTGTTGGCAGTCTGCTCAAATACCGTATGTAGGCTTTGTGTCAACGGTAATCCAGCACCAATCAATGTTGCCAGCTGGCGCGAGAAAACAATCTTATCCTTGCTAGAAATTCGGTTGGTAAAGCGCGCTAGCCAGCCGCCCTCGACTTCCTCCTTGATTGATAGCGGCATATAGCCCTGAGCAGTCAGCGCTTTAGCGGCTTCGCTCTCGGATTCAGCTTGAACCAGCGATTTGACAATGTTGCCCGTCGCTTTATCGCGTGCTTCGTAGGTAAACTTTTTCATTAATTATCCCCTGATTAACCTTTCAAATTCGGTCAAGTCAACAGCGAATTCCCGCGCGCTATCATAAGTAATCGTGCCGCTTTGGACCAACTGCACCAATGTGCGATCCATCGTCTGCATACCTTGGTCGGCGCCGGTTTGGATAATCGCATCCAGCTGATGAGTCTTGCCTTCGCGGATAACATTACGAACAGCTGGATTAGCAATCAAAATTTCAGCCGATACTACCCGACCGCCGCCGATAGCTGGTACTAACCGCTGCGAGCAAATTGCCATCAGAATATTACTGAGCTGCGCGCGGATTTGCGGCTGCTGATGCGGCGGGAAGACGTCAATCATACGGTCAATCGACTGCGCTGCCGAGTTGGTGTGCAACGTCGCAAACACTAAGTGTCCAGTTTCGGCAATAGTAATCGCCGCCGAGATCGTCTCGAGGTCGCGCATCTCGCCGATCAGTACCACATCTGGGTCTTGGCGCAGGCTAGAGCGCAGTGCCGCTGAGAACGAATAGGTATCGTAATGAACTTCGCGCTGCACCACTACCGATTTTTTCGACTTGTGCGTAAACTCAATCGGGTCTTCGATAGTAATGATGTGTTGCGATTTTTCAGAGTTGATCTTATCAACCAGCGCTGCCAGAGTCGTCGATTTACCAGAGCCAGTCGGCCCAGTCACCAGCACCAAACCGCGCGGGTAATCGGCAAAATTCATCACTACCGGCGGCATACCGAGCTCGGTCACCGACTTAATCTCATTTGGAATTAAGCGCAGCGCTGCTGCTAGGTTACCGCGCTCATGGAAAGCATTAACCCGGAATCGTCCGAGCGTACCGAAAGCAAAGCTAAAGTCAAACTCTTTATCCTTAAGGAGGATCTGCTGTTGATCTTCGTCGAGGATTGCAAATACCAGCGACTCGACTTGCGCTTCATCGAGAGCATCAAAGCCAGCAATAGCTATCAATGTGCCGTCAATCCGCAGCATCGGCGGCAAACCAACTTGAATATGCAAGTCGCTAGCTCGGCGCTTGATAACTTCCTCTAGTAAAACTTCAATCCGTAATTCTTGTTCTGGCATTGTCCCCTCCTTTTATGCTGTGTCTGCCGACGTTACGCGGTTTACTTCTTCTAGTGTAGTGATTCCTTGCAAGGCTTTCAAGTAGCCGTCTTGGCGCATTGTAATCATACCATCCTCGACTGCTTTGCGCTGAATCTCGTTGCTAGTGGCCCGGCGAACAATTAAGTCTTGGATACCTTCATTTACATCCATTACCTCGTACAGCCCAGCCCGACCACTATAGCCATGCGGCGTAGCTGGCGTATCGCGACCTTTGACCAGCACGTAGGCTCGTTGATTGGCTAATGGCAAGTCCTTGTAGCCCAAATCCTCGGACACGCGCGCTACGTCCTCTTTGGTCTTGGGCAATAAATGCCCCACCGTCTCGAGAATCATCTGCGTCTCAAGCGGGTTCGACCAGTAAGCATCGCGATGCGGCGACACGCGGCGCACTAGCCGCTGGCCAATTACTGTATTGACCGTGCTAGCAATCAGGAACGGCTCGACATCCATATCTAGTAAGCGCGGCAACACTCCGGCCGCCGAATTGGTATGCAGTGTCGAGAACACCAGATGTCCCGTCAGTGCTGCTTGCACGCCAAGGTTAGCCGTCTCGCTATCGCGCATCTCGCCGACCATCACTACGTCTGGATCTTGGCGCAAGATACTGCGCAGGCCATTAGCAAACGTCAAACCAACGTCGTTATTAACCTGGATCTGGTTAACGCCGTCTATCTTATACTCAACCGGATCCTCAAGCGTCACAATGTTAATCGCGTCAGTTTTGATCTCTTTAATCAGCGCGTATAAGCTGGTCGATTTACCGCTACCAGTCGGGCCGCTTGTTAGAATCATGCCGTTAGGACGTTTGATGCCTTTGCGAATCATTCGTAAGGCTCGACCGACATAGCCCATTTGCTCGAGATCGAACGTGTTGCCAGTTTTGTCAAGCAGGCGAATCACTACCTGTTCGCCCCAAACAACTGGGCTAACAGCAATGCGCAGATCGACTTCCTTGCCAGCCACATTAACTGCAAATTGACCGTCCTGCGGAATGCGATGTTCGTCGATTTTCAAATTGGATAAAATTTTGATGCGGCTAACTAGCGCCGGCTCAATACTCTTCGGCAACTGCATGACCTCGCGCAGTACGCCATCGACGCGGCAGCGTATTTTCAGCGATTTTTCGAGCGGTTCAATATGCACATCGCTAGCGCGGCTCTTGACTGCATACTCTAGGATAGTACTTAATGCGCGGCTAATCGGCGAATCCTGAACGATAGTTTTGATATCGCTTGACGACTGAATAGCCTCGGCCTGAGTAGCCTGCGCCGCCTCGTCAACGGTTGATAAGTCGGTTTTATACTGGTCAAGAACATGACGAACGCCCGCTTCCGATGCCATAAAAACCTTGAGCGGCCGCTGAATACGGTTGGCTAAATAATCCACCGCCTGGACATTATTAGCGTCAATCATCGCTACCGCCAAACGGTTGTTTACCTCTGCTAACGGCACTGCCATGAAGCGCTCGGCAATATCGCTCGGTAGCAGCGACAATATACTCTGATCAATAATACTAGCCGTCAAATTAACATACGGCACGCCCGAAACGTGAGCAATAGCATGAGTCAACAGCTCGTCGTCTATCTCGCCGATATCTTCCAAAACCGTCAACAACGGCTTGTTCGTTTTAGCCGACTGCTTAGTGGCTCTATCAATAACCCCGCGAGAAACTAAGCCCTCGTCAACCAAGAGCTTGATGAGCTTCTCCTGAATGTCATCGGTCATCAGCGCCACTAGAAAGACTCCTACCTATTTTGATTCTGACTACGATCCTGGTTTTGGCTCTGGTTGGCTGCGGCATCAGATGAATTAGGCGAACTAGACGAACCAATTATTGTTTCTACTGTCGGATTTATGGCATTAGAATTAAAAACTTCCGAGCTTGGCTCTTTGACATCACTGCTCATTTTCTCGATAGTGCTAACACTAGTACCAACCCGCGGCGCCTTAAGCGCAGGAATATTGTTACCAATAGTAAACGCTATTAGCATAGATAAACCGGCAATCAGTACAATCATCGCTATATCACTCTTCTTCACGGCTTTATCCCCTTCTTGTTAAGTTGAACTGTTTTACCTGGCAAGTAATAAGCATGTCCAGAAATTGACATCGTAAACTTAGAATCTGACGCTTCAATCGTTGATTCGTCAATATCAATCACGCGAATTGACTTCTCGAAATTACGCAAAACATTGCGCAGTATATCTGCATTGCTGGCTGATAATTCCATCGTAAAGGCTATCTGTTGAACACTTCTAGAATTATCGGCATTGTTGTCGCTTGACGAGCTGTTATTTTTGTTACTGTCAGAGGAATTTTCGTTCGAAGAAACTGTTTGAAAAGACTCAAGCTTAGCGCCAGGCACTCGGCCAACCAAATTTTGCACAGAGGCGCCAAGTGCTAGCGAGTTGTCGTCAGCTGGCAAAGCGTCCAAGATAACACGCAGCGGGTCTTCCTTGTCGTTAAGTTTTGCAGAGCCGAGCGCCGAATTGGTGTTTAACACGCGGATATTGTCGCGCAAACCGTCATACGTCTTAATATTACTATCAAGCGTCGATGTCGTTTGATTCTTTTCGGCTAGAACTTTCGTCTCAAAAACTATGCGCTGTACTAGAAAACCGCCAATAACCAGCGCAAAGCCAACCAAAACCGACGCGCCTGCCACCCAGCCGAACATTACGCGGCCGCTACGATCAATTTGCCGGCGCTTATTTAGCGAGGTATCTTTCTTTGCTTCCGCCATTATTTATCCTCCTTTTTGTTTGAAGTCTTTGCCTCAAACAGCGAATCTGGCACGTGCTTTTTTGAATCAGTCACGTCTACCGAGCCAATCGGCGAAACGATTACTAAGCTTTTAACGCTGTTCGATAACAATTCTTCGGGATAAGAAAACGTCAGAGTAAACGTCAGCTTCTTCTCTCCGCCAGAATCTTCGGCATACGCCGTGTTGGTAATTCTCACAGAGCTAGATAGCGGCGTTTCTGCAGATTCCGAATCTTTCGTGTATTTCAATTTAGTATTAAGAATAGTTTTTTTGAGAGCGTCTACCGCATTAAAACCGCCAGCGGTTGAACCTTCTATGGTAATCGTTTTTTCTGACGCATTATAACGTACTGTTGACATAGTCACGTTGTTTGGCGCCTGCGGATTAACCGCACTCAAAGTATCAAAGATGCGTGAATTAACACCTCGATTGCTACTAATCATATCAATCTGAGTTAGCTGATTCTGAATAGTCAAAAGATCATTAATATCTGGTTTATCGCTAAGTTCTTTATATTTGCTTTTAATAGCATTATCAGCCTGGCCACTAGCAAACTGCAGCGACCCCAAAGCAAGCCCCAGCACAATCACAGCACCTGCCGCAGCTGCAGCCACTAACATTGATACCGATATCACCGTATTACGAACCCGCTGAGCGTGCAAATATTCCCGCTTAACGTCTGGTATTAGGTTTACTTCAATCATGACAAGTTTCTCCGTTTCGCCAGGCCAACCGCCGTAGCAAACTCGTTAGCAATCGGCGCTAACTGCTGCTGCATGCTCTGCGAGACATTTATATTTTGCCAAGGGCTAGTTGCAACCGCTGATATATTAATCTTGCCCGCCAAATACGAATCAATTTGCGGCACAGTCGCGCCGTATCCAGATAACAAAGCTTGAGAAACTGTCACGTCTTCATACCTATTCTGGAAGAATTTAATCGATTTTGACAATTCAGAAGCAAAATTATCAAGCGTCATCTCGACAGCACGGAAGACTTGCCCTTCGAGGCGACTTTGATCTAGACCGAATTTCAAGATAAACTGGCGAGCCTGATCCTCTTGGACGCTCAGGTTCTGAGCCACAGCCTTAACTAGCGAATTCAGCCCAGTCGGAATCGTCCTGATTAACCGCGGTGTATCGCCATAAGTCAAAGCGATATCTGTCGATAACTCGCCCATATCGACCAGCATATAAGCTGAATTACTAGCAGTCGCTGGCACTAACGCTCGCACCATCGCTAACGGATCTGGCTCTTCAGCTATCACATTCAGTCCAAGCGATTCAATTAATTCCAGACGTTCTTCGCTATATTGCTTGGACACGCTAGTGATTAATACTTCGTTTTGGTTTTGCGACTTTAGCGAACCGCCTAGCAAAGCCCAGTCAACTTTCGCCTCGTCACTGCTCATCGGAATATACTGATCAACTTGGTATTTCATAGTCGCCCGCAGTTCCGCTTCGCTCATCGCTGGTACGTCAATAACCGTAGTGAAGGTTTTGCTCGACGGCAAGCCAATCGCTACATTTTTAGTACGAATACCAGACTGGCCTACTGCCGTCATCGTGGCCTCGCCGAGCCGGCGCCGTGCTTCTGGCGAGTCGCTCGCGGTAATTTTGTGATCGACAGGCACATATCCGTATGCAACTAGATTCCAACTGCCCTGGCCAGAAGCAGCTAGCTGCAATACTCGCACCGCGTTGGTACCGATGTCGAGTGCAAAGAAATCGCCCATCCCTTTTTGAATTTTCATATACCTTATATTATGCATAAGCAAAGTAAAAAACGCAAGCTTTTTAGATAATTACTTTTCAGACAATACCCTTTAAATGCTATAATGTAGGATTATGAGTTTATCTATCGGAATTGTCGGTTTGCCGAATGTCGGCAAATCCACGCTTTTTAATGCTTTAACTAATAATAATATTTTGGCGGCCAATTATCCTTTTGCCACTATCGAGCCAAACACCGGTATCGTGCCGGTACCCGATGAGCGCCTAAACGTCCTCGCCAAAATGTACCACGCCGAGAAAATTACCCCGGCTACCGTGACTTTTGTCGATATTGCCGGGCTAGTCGCCGGCGCCTCCAAAGGCGAAGGCTTAGGCAATAAATTCCTAGCTAACATCCGCCAATGCGACGCCATTGTCCATATCGTCCGCGCTTTTGAAAGCGATGATATCGTTCATGTCGAGAATATTATCGATCCAAAACGCGATATCGATACTATCAATACCGAACTGATTCTGTCTGACTTGCAAACGCTAGAAACTCGCCTAGCTCGCCTCGCCAAAGAGGCCAAAGCCAACCCCAAAGCTAGCGCTATCAAAAATCGTTTAGAAGTGCTTGCTGAAAAACTGCGCGCTGGCACGCCAATTAACGAAATTTCCGGCGTC